>CAZTRI010000017.1:0-44018 GCA_964616675.1 Candidatus Woesearchaeota archaeon | reverse complement strand
TCTTCTCCCATTCAGCAGATCTAAAATCATAAGTAAGTTGGCGTCTAATTATATTTTCAAAAGGCCGACTGCAAGTCTTCAACTTAATCAACAACCATAATATCAGTCTCTTTCTTAACACCCAGCCCAAAATCAGAAGCTTTCCTAATCTGTATATAATCAAAAGGTTTCTTTAAAGTAAGTAAATTCTCAGCTTTATAAGACATTAATATCTTCAAAGCTTCAACGTCAACAGCAACCCTATCACCAGAAGCTAATATTAAATTAGGTTCTTTAACCTCTCCTTCCTTAGGACCACTAGTAACAAAGCATTTTCGTCCATCAATCAAAACCAAATCAGGGCAAATAACTTTATTTATCTCAGCAATATTCCTCTCCAAATCTTTCCCATGCATCTTAAGAAACCTATCCCTAGGATGTACAAATCCCATTGTATGCTTTAATGACATACTAAATCTAGCTAAATGATGGGTTTTCATAACTCCCACGTAAATTATCTTATCATAATCAAATACTCTTTTAGGAAATGCAATATTTTTATCACCAACCTTAACGTCCAACCATTCCAAATCTGCAAAATCAACTATCTCAACACCCTGCCGATCACATATTTTTTTCGCAGCCAATTTCTCCATAATATCTTTAGCTCTATGTGTAAAAAAAGAACATTCTCCAACTGTAACACTAAATGCTCCAGCTTCCTTAACTAATTCTATTACAGCTTCAAGAAAATCATAAGAAGTACAGCATGGATAATCTACTGGAAAAACATAATTAGGCTTTATTAGAACAGAATCACCTTTGTAAATTACTTTTTTAATCCCACCAATTAAATCTATTGATTTTTTAACAGATTCTTTTAGATTTTTACTTACTTTAACTTTAGACACCAATGATTTTTTATTTATTGTAAACTGATTCTCCTTAATAGGCATTGGATCGTGAACACCTACTACATTTCTTCTTATCATTGAGATATACATAGATTAGAAACTTATTCATTGATTATTAAGTTTTTTGGTTAAACATCCCTTGCTTTATGCCATTCCAAGTGGCCATGCAGTTTTTTATCTACATTTGCTATTTTCCCATGAATATTAATAATCCAGCCAATGATTACAAGTGTGGTTGTGAAGTTAGCAATTATAAAAGAAAGAATAACCTCTTCTATACTCCAGCTTCCCCCAAGAAGTATTCTCATAATTTGATAAATTACAATTATCCCTAAAACAATTGTTATAGTATTCCCCACATAAAACAGTATTTTCCATATTTTCATAGTTTACCACCTAAATATAGACTTCTGACTAGTAATATTAATACAAGTATTGTAATTATTCCCATAATGGTAAGCGAAGTCGCCAACAACCACATATTATGTTTTTCTTCCATGACTATTTTTATTAACTTCAAAGTTTATATGTATTTCCCATAAAAAGCTGTAGTTTTTTTCGGATTTTAAGGGTAAACGCATATTAACTTTGGATAATATAATAATTATTAATGATTAAATTTACCACAAAACCAATTAAAGAGCTCTCTAAAGAAGATTTCAAAGAATTAACTAAAAACAAAGAAGTAGGGATTTCAGTGCATGCCCTTGACCATTTAAATGAGCCACAAAGAAAGGTTTTTAAGGAAGTGATATTAACTAATACATTAACCAAAGAGAAACCAAGAAAGATATACCTACAAGAAAACAAAAGATATGCGTTATACTATAGAAAAAAAGAAGGTTATTTAAAATTAATAATAGAAATTGATGATAAAAGGTTGACAATTGTTTCTTTTATGATTGTCACAGAACTTCCGAGGATTCAGCCATGAAAGAAAAAAGAAATTTAACTGGAAAAGGAGAAATTGTGTACGATTTCAAGAATGATATACTTACTCTTAGAATGAAAGACAGAAATTATAAGAGATCAATTGAATTCCTTAATTTTGTAACAGATATAGATGAGGAAAATTATCCTACTGGGGTTAGAATATTTGACGCTTCAAAAGTATTAAACAAAGATAAATACTTTTTAAAAAATATAATGAAATGCCAGTTTAGAGCCATGGTTGAGAGAAATGTCATAACAATTACTATCAATTTTGTTAGTAAAGTCAGAAATAATATTCTCTTTATGAAACAAGAAAGCTTTACTCAGCAGTTTACAACCCCTATTCAGCATTTACATCTTCAAGACTCATTTGTAGAATGCCCATCAGTGGCTTAAATTAATCAGGCCGACGCAGTCTACAAATTTACAATATCATAAAGGAGGCATAAAGATGGAAAAACCATGGGGTGAATTTTGTGATGTGTTTGGGATAACACCAAGAAACAGAGTAATAGAACATTTTTTGGATATGCCCTCATTAGACTTTAGTATAGGAGATATTGCTATTGAAACAAAACTTAACAGAGCAACTACATATAATGTTATGTCTGAATTAATTAATGGCAATTACATAAAACCTAGCAGAAAAGTTAGAGTTTCGCAACTTTTTAAATTAAATAAAGACAAGAAAGAAGATAAAATATTGATAAAAGTAATGGATCTACTTCTTAAAAATATATTCGAGGAGACTGAGAAAATCCTGGCTTGATTTAGGCCGACGCAGTCTTTATTTATTAAACCTGAATGAATCCATTAGAATTACTTTCTACCAAAGAATCGCCAATACCCCTACCAATATTATATGATGCTTCAGTAGATACCATGCCTAATAAATCAAATAAACCTTCATCATGTTCATAAGAAACTATCTGAATATCTTCTGCACCTAATTTTTCTTTCATTAATCCTTTAGCTGTATCAAAGTTACCTAAAACATCAACTAATCCTTTTTCTTTTGCTTCTACACCTAAGAAGAATTCTCCTGTTGCATATTTCCAAACGTCAGCTTCTTTCATTTTTCTGTTTCTTGCAACTTCACTAACAAATGCTGCGTGAATTGTGTTTAGTTTTAACTGAAGAATATTTCTTTCATCATCCTTTAATTTCCTATATGGATTTGCTAAATCTTTTCTATCTCCTGCAACTAATCTCTGATAATTAACGCCATATTTATTGAATAAGTCTGCAAATTCTAAGTATGAACTAATAACTCCTATTGATCCTGTGATTGACATTGGTGAAGCTACTATTGTATCTGCAGCTGATGCTATCCAGTAGGCACCTGATGCTCCTACTTCTCTTACTACTGCTATCTTTGGAATATTTAATTTTTTAACTTGGTCTGCTATCTCCTGGGATGCTACAACCATACCACCTGGACTGTTAATTTCAATTATTAATCCTTTTATTGTTTTATCTTTTTCTATTTCTTTTAAGTTCTCTAAAATATCATCTGATGATTTTGATGAAGAGAATAAACTTTTTGTACTTGAATCAATCATTATAGGACCTTCAAGCTTTACTAATGCTACTTTTGGTCTTTCTTTTAATTCAATTCGATCTTCCGATTCTTTGATTATAAATGTAATTAAAACTGCTAATACTAAAACTCCAATAACCACAGAAACTATTTTCCACCTCTTCATAGGTTAGTTTAATTTATAGTAATTTAAATATGTTTCTATCAAAAAGTTTTTATATGACTAATACTCATTATTTTCTTATGACTGATTATGCAAGAATTATAGCTGGTGGGCTTGAAGGCGAAGTTGATAAATCGAAAAGGGCAAGGGTCAGCGATTTTGTTGCTAAGTTTTATAAAAGTTGTTCCAACTGTGGAGAAAGATACATTAGAGGGTATTCACAAGATGATAGATTTTGTTCTAAAGAATGTTCTTATAATTATGACGCTTAATTCAATATATTTTTAAATCTTCCCTTCCTTTCTTTCTATATGGATCAAGCAATTCAAGAAATGATTGAAGAGATAAGGAAAGATGAGAAAGATTTAGATAAAATTAAGAAAGAGATTGCTCATAAATATTCTTTGAAACATTTTCCTAGTACGGTTGAGATATTAAGTTATTTAACTGACGAAGAAAAAGAGAAATTTAAACATAAATTTATAATAAAACCTGTAAGAACTATTTCTGGTGTAGCTCCATTAGCATTAATGACAATGCCTGACAGGTGTCCTCATGGTACTTGTACATTTTGTCCAGGGGGAAAGGGAAGTTTTTTTGGTGATGTCCCTCAATCATATACAGGAAATGAACCTTCTACTATGAGAGCAATAAGAGCTAATTACGATCCTTATCTTATTGTATTTAATAGATTAGAACAATATACTTTATTGAATCAGATTCCTGAAAAGGTAGAAGTAATAATTCAAGGCGGAACTTTCCCAGCTTTTTCCAAAGAATATCAGGATTATTTTATTAAATATACTTTCAAAGCCTTAAATGATTTTTCTGAAATGTTTTTTGTTAATGGTGAATTTGATTTTGAGATATTTAAAGAATTTTTCGAACTTCCAGGGGATAAAAATAATAAAGAAAGAACAAAAAGAATTCATGAGAAATTATTGAATATTAAAGGACAATGTGAATTAGAGAAAGAACAATTGAGAAATGAAACTGCTAAAATAAGATGTACATTACTTTGTGTTGAAACAAAACCAGACTGGTGTTTTGAAGATCATATTAATGAGATGCTAAAGTTAGGAACTACAAGAGTTGAGATAGGTGTGCAGACTATTTATGATGAAGTTCTAAAGAAAACTAATAGAGGGCATACAGTTGAAGATACTTTGAGAGCAATTCAATTAGCAAAAGATTCTTTTTTAAAATGTGTATTCCATGTAATGCCTGGATTACCTAATGTTACTAAAGAACAGGATGTTGAATGTTTTAAGGAGTATTTTAATAATAATTTTTATAAACCTGACGGATTGAAGATTTATCCCTGCATGGTCATGCCTGGAACTGCACTTTGGGTTCAGTATAAAGCTGGAAGATTCAAACCAATTACAACTGAAGAAGCAGCTGAAATTATTTCTGAAGGAAAAAGATTTATTGAACCATACTGTCGTGTACATAGAGTGCAGAGAGATATTCCAACTAATGTTACTGAAGCTGGTGTAGATAGAACAAACTTAAGACAGTATGTTTTTAAAAAAGTAAAAGATAAAAAAATATTATGTAAGTGTATAAGATGCAGAGAACCCATGAGTAAGAAGATTGATTTTGATCATGTTGAATTGAAAAGAATTGATTATGATGCTTCTAATGGAAAAGAAGTCTTTCTTTCTTTTGAAGATACTAAAAACGATCTTTTATTAGGATTTCTTAGATTAAGAAAACCATACAAACCTTTTAGACCAGAGATAACTTCTGATTCTGTAGGAATAAGAGAGATACATGTTTATGGCGAAGCAACTTCTTTAGGTAAAGTTGGTAAAGTTCAGCACAGAGGTTTTGGAAAACGATTAATGGTTGAAGCTGAGAGAATTGCCAAAGAAGATTTTAATGCTAAAAAGATTTTAGTTTTATCTGGAATTGGAACTAAAGAATATTTTAGAAAATTAGGATATGAGAATGATGGGATTTATATGCGTAAATTCTTATGATATATTGCTTCTAACACAGAAAATTATAAATAGTAGCCACTCCATAATTAGGACATAGCAATGTTGGAGCTCGGTGGTAATATCAAACTTGAAGGGTTCAACGAAATAGAACCTGCAAAATTGGTTGTTATAAAGAAGATTGTCGGAAATCATGTAAAAAATCTTGACGGAAGTAGTTCTAGAGTGAATTTATTGCATTTAACTCTTAATGAGAATACTAATAATAATATTGCAATTTCCGGGAAAATAGATGTGGAAGGAAAAATACAGGAAGCTAATGCTAAAGATACTAACTTATTTTTTGCTTTGAATAAGGTTCTTAAGGATCTAGTGTAATAACATTAGAACACAAGTTTTAAATATATAAATGTTGAATTAATTATCATGGCAAAAAAAGAGAATCTAAAAAATACATTAATTGTTCTCGTAATTGTAGTTTTAGCTATTGCTATAATCTCATATGGTCTTGATTCGATTACTGGTTTTGCAGGCAAAAAAGGTAAAAGAATAAACGTACCCGCTGGGGAAGCACGCGGTGCATGTAGAAATACAGAACCGATATGTAATCCTGGATTAAGTTGTATAAACTCTCGTTGTATACATGCTGGGGCATCTGGACAAAGTTGTAGAAATCGAAACGATCCTGCTGGAATGTGTAATAGCGGTTTGACATGTGATAGTAATAGTTTTTGCAGGTAAACTATTTATTCTTGAATAATAATTTATAGACTGCGTCGCTTAAAGGGTTGAAGGGAGAATCCCTTCTGAAGAATTTAAGAAAGATCATCTAGAGAAATTTCTTCACTACCTACATTTACTATTCTTTTAGAATTTACTATTCTCATTATATAATCTACAAATTCTCTGTCCCTGCCTAATGGATCTTTTGTTTTTACCATTATATAACCTCTTACTAAATCCCAATGGATAGTACCCTCCTGTCCTGTGTAAGTCTGTGAATCCTTATTTTCTTTCTTAATTCCTCTACCATCTAGAAAAGCTTTCAAATCTGTTCTTCTAGGATCAATACCATATTCTATAAATACTTCAGTCATATAAAATTGATTAACGAAAACCTTTATAAACTTCTCCATTATTCTAAATATCTATGAAGAGAACTGGTAGACTAAGAAGGAAGACTAGGCATAAAATGCAGAAAGATGTCAGAAGAAAAGGAAAGATTTCCTTGACAAGATACTTCCAGGAATTTAAAGATGGAGACAGAGTTGGATTTATTGCAGAACCTGCAGTACAAACAGGAGTTTATCCAAGAAGATATCATGGAAGTTCAGGTTTCGTTAGTGGGAAAAAAGGAACATGTTATATAGTTCAAGTAAAAGAAAGAAAGATAACAAAGAGTTTTATCGTTCATCCAGTTCATTTGAAGAGGTTACAATAAAATGGTTGATGTAGAAGTAATGCATGAAACACCAATAACTATGGCTGAACTTAAGGTCTATCTTGAAAAAGCTAAGAAAGAGAAGAAAGAGCTTAACTTCAGAGAGAATAAAGTACTTGAGTACCTGAACATGTTTGCTGAAGTAAGTGAAAAAGATGTGCAGGAAATAAAGAAACAACTTGAAAGTCTTGGAATTGTAAGACTAAAAGATAGACACGTTATTAAGATCATTGACTTAATGCCTAAAGATGAGGAAAGTCTGAAGGTAATATTAAGTGGTGAAAATACAACTTTGAAAGCAGAAGATTTAACGAAAATCGTTGAAGTAATAAAGAAGAGTTAAAATGAAAGGAAAGATACAAAATGGCAGCAAAAGAAGAATATGCAATAATATTAGATTTCCTACCAAATGGATATCCTATGGACAGGAGGCCTTCTCACAGAAAGACTGCTATAGCACAAGCTGTTGGTAAAGAATACTTAGCACTTCTAGAATTAGTTCCAAAGAAAGATGTTTTCCTTCAATTACACCAAGAGGTTTATATCGGTGAAGGAAAAAGAGATCATATTCATCATATAGCAGGAAGAATAGATGCAGAGAAATTAACTGAAACTGCAAGGAATGAATTAGAATTTGTTGTAGGTGAATTAGTTGAAAAGAATGCAAAGAATTACGTTGATTTCTTTAACAAAGCCGGACCTATAAATATGAGAATGCACCAGATAGAGTTATTACCTGGAATTGGAAAGAGGCATATGCTTGAGATACTTGATGTTAGAGGAGAAAAACTTTTTGAAAGCTTTGAGGACATTAAAAACAGGGTGAAATTAATTCCAGATCCTAAACAGGCAATAATAAGAAGAATACTGCTTGAGATGGAAGGAAAAGAGAAACATTATCTTTTTGTTAGATAGTTTTCTAGTCCAAGTTCCCAAAACCTTTATAAATATGACTTTTATCCATTTCTATTAGATGAATCCACAACAAAAACCTGTTGAGTCAAAAGTTAAGCACTTTGTTAGAATATGTGCAACAGATCTAGAAGGTAAACTTCCTTTATACCAATCTTTACAAAAAATACCTGGGGTAGGACATAATTTTGGACATGCATTATGCTTTGCAACTAATCTACCACATAATACTCTTACAGGTACTTTGACTGATGATCAAATTAAATTAATAGAACAAACTGTTGATAATCCATATGAGAAAATTCCTTCTTTCCTTTACAATAGAATTAAAGATATTATTACTGGAAAAAATTTACACGTAAGTTCAAATAAATTAAGACTTTTAAAAGATTTTGATATTAAACGTATGAGAAGAATGAAAACATATAGAGGTATCAGGCATTCTTATGGACAGCCTGTAAGAGGACAGAGAACAAGAAGTAATTTCAGAAGGGGGAGGGCTGTTGGTGTTGTTAAAAAAAGTGGGAAGACTAAGACAGGTTAAAAATGGGAGATCCAAAAAAGAATAGAAAAAAATACAAGAAGCCAAGTCATCCGTGGCAGAGAGATAGAATAGATACTGAAAAAAAGATTGTTCAAGATTATGGATTAAAAAATAAAAAAGAAATAATGAAACATAATACTGAAACAAAAAGAATAACTTCTCAGGCAAAGAAAATAATCAAAGAAAGAAAGAAAGGATCAGAACAAATTAAACTTGAAGAAAAACAATTGCTTGATAGTTTATATAAATCTAAATTGCTTCATGAAGACGGAAAGGTTGAGGATGTTTTAAGTCTTACATTATTTAATTTATTAGAAAGGAGATTGCAAACAATTGTGCATAAGAAAGGTTTTGCAAGAACCACTAAGCAATCAAGACAGTTAATAGTGCATGGTCACATATCAATAAATAATAGCAAAGTAAGTGTTCCTTCATATTTAGTTTCAAAAGATGAAGAAGAAAAAATAACTTATAATGCGAAATCTTCATTCGCTAGTGCAGAACATCCTGAAAGAGTAAAGGGACAAAAGAAATCTAAGAGGAAGGGTGAAAGACCTCAAGAAGAAGCACTTGGTGATGAGTTTAAAGAAGTAATTGCTAAAGAAGTAGTAGCGGAGATTGCTGTATAAAATGGAAAGAAAAGAAGAATTGAAATGGGGAATTGCACATATTTATGCTAGTTATAATAATACTATTATTCACATTACTGATATTACTGGTTCTGAAACTTTAGGAAAAGCTTCTGGTGGTATGGTTGTTAAAGCACATAGAATGGAAAGTTCTCCTACTGCTGCTATGTCTGCTGCTAAGATTGCTGCAGAAAAAGCTAAAGAGAAAGGTATTAATGCTATTCATATTAAGGTTAGAGGCGCAGGTGGACATAACGGTCCAATGAATACAGGACCTGGTGCTAATGCTGCTGTTAGAGCTTTGTCTAGAGTGGGTTTACGCGTTGGTGTGATAGAAGATGTTACACCTGTAAGTCATGATACTTGTAGACGTAAAGGCGGAAAGCGTGGAAGAAGAGTTTAATCTTATTTAATTATTTAGAAGGGATTCTCCCTTCGACCCTATGCCGACGCAGTCTATAAATAAGTTTTTTTATATTCAAATAGAATCTAAAAATTCTTCTCTTGATATTTGCAAGTCTTCTTTGATTATTTTATTTAACAGTCCTCTATCAATATCTTCTCCAGGGTGATTGGGAATTACAGTTGTTCTTCCATCAGTGTGTTCAAAGAACATGTGACTCCCTTCTTGTCTTTTCATTTCAAAACCTAACTTTTTGAGAATTTTAGTAATTTCTTTTGCACTTAAAAGAGGAACTTTGGTCATTATGCTTCGATTTCTAATTGCTGTATCCCAACAAATTTAATCGTTTCACCATCAATAGATTTTTTAGATTTAATATACAAAGAAATGGCTTCTTTTGTTCTCTTTATTAATTCATCTAAGGTTTTAGCTTGGGTATGGCATCCAGGCAATTCGATTACTTGAGAGATGAAATATCCATCAAATCCCTTTTCTATTATAACATTAAATGTCTTTCCCATAATAATGCATAAACTCAAACAACTATTTAAACATTCCGTTAATCCTCACCAAAAGCTTTAAAAAGCCTTTTACTTTCCTTTTTTATATTCTTGTTAAGGAAAAATGGACATTAAGGTATTGAATGCAAAAGATAATGTGTTAAGAGTACTTATTACTAATTCAGACCCTGTTTTTGTTAATACTTTGCGTAGAGTAATGATGACTGAAGTGCCTACACTTGCAGTTAAGAATGTTACATTTGTAAAAAATACTAGCGCTTTGTTTGATGAAAATATAGCCCATAGACTCGGACTAATTCCTTTACTTACTGATGATAGTTATGTTTTACCTGCTAAATGTACTTGTGAAAAGCAAGGATGTGCAAAATGTCAATCAACTTTAACTTTAAATTGTGAAGGTCCATTAACTGTTTATGCTCAAGATTTAAAATTCCAAGATACTAAAATAAAACCTGTTTATGGAAAAATTCCTTTAGTTAAATTACTTAAAGGACAGGAATTGGAATTTGAAGCTACAATTACATTAGGTAGAGGAACTGAACATGCTAAGTATTCACCTGGACTTGTTTATTACAGGGGATATCCAAACTTTGAAATTGGAAAGAAAACATTGGTAAAGGATTGTATTGCTAATTGTGATGGATTTTTGAAACAGAATGGTGAAAAATTAGAAGTAACTGATTTTGATAAATGGAATGATCATTACGAACAAGTTTGTGAAAATAATGAAATTAAAATTGTAAATAGTGATAGTGATTTCATAATGACAATTGAGTCATATGGAAAAATGACTCCACTACAGATGCTTGAAAACGCTCTTGATGAGATTGATTTAAAACTTGATGAGCTATATGTTGAACTCAAGTAAATGATCGCTTCGTGCCACCACGCGGGAGTGCCGGAGTGGTCAAACGGGCTGGATTAAGGCTCCAGTAGCTTAGTGCTTGCGCAGGTTCGAACCCTGTCTCCCGCATGATATAATAAAATGGTAAAAAGAACAGGACCAACAAACGAGAAATTGAAGGAAGCAATAGTTTTGCTAGACAAGGCTTCAAAGAAATATAAGTCTCCATTGTTCAAAGTTGTTTCTCAAGAATTAAATAAGCCTACTAGAATAAGAAGAACAGTTAATATTTACAAGATCAATAAAGTTACTAGGGATGGTGAGACTGCTATAATTCCAGGAAAGGTATTATCTGTCGGTGAGTTGACAAAGAAGATTACAGTTGCTGCTTGGGAATTCTCCGATAAAGCAAAGGAAAAAATAAATAAATCTGGAAAGGCTGTACAAATAATTGATATTGCTAATGCTAATCCAAAAGGAAAAAAATATAGGTTGATAGGATAAAATGATAGTAATAGATGGAACAAATCAGATTTTAGGAAGAATTGCTGTTTATGCTGCTAAGAAAGCATTGCTTGGTGAAAAAGTATCAGTAATTAACTGTGAAAATGTTATTATTACAGGGACAAAAGAAGCTACAATTAGGAGATATAAAGAAAGAGTTGAAAGAGGAGATCCACATAAAGGTCCTTTTATTCATAAATCACCTGATAGAATTGTAAGAAGAGCAGTGAGAGGGATGTTGCCTTGGGATAAACCAAGAGGACAGCAAGCTTATAGAAAAGTTATGTGTTATCTTGGAAAACCAAGTGAAATAACTGAAAAACCAATAACTATTAAAGGTACTGATTTTTCGAAGTTACAAACACTAAATTATATTACTTTAGAAAGATTAACATTACATATTGGTGGGAAACACTGAAAATGGAAACAGAACAATTACAAGTAGAAAAGGAAGAGAAAAACTCTCCTAAATCTAAAATTAAAAAAGTAAAAGTAGTACAGGCAACTGGAAAAAGAAAAGCTGCTATAGCTAAGGCTACATTGTATCCTGAAGGAAAAGGTATTGTAAGGATAAATTCTCAACTTCTTGCAAAAATAGAACCACTTATTTCAAGACATTTTATAGGTGAACCTTTAGTACTTGCAGGTGATGTTGCCAATACTGTTAATATTGATGTTACTGTTACTGGTGGTGGATTTAGTGGACAGGCTGCTGCTGCTAGACTTGCAATAGCTAGGGCACTTTCTAATTATGATAAGAAACTTAAGAAAATATTTTCAGGTTATGATAAATTCTTGATTGTAGCTGATACAAGATTTAAAGAAAAACGTAAACCTAACGACTCTAAAGCTAGATCAAATAGGCAGAGTTCAAAAAGATAAAGTTTATAAACTATTATTTATAGATTTATTTAGTAAAAGAGGGGACTGTGTATGCGTAACGCGAAAACAATTGGGTTTATTTCTATTAAAGGAGGAGTTGGGAAAACTACTGCAGTTGCAAACTTAGGTTATATACTAGCGAATGAATTTGGTAAGAAAGTTCTTATTGTTGATTCTAATCTTTCTGCACCTTCACTTGCGTTACATTATGGTTTTTTGAAATGGCAGCATACATTAACTGATGTTTTAGAACATAAGGCCAGTCTTAAGAGCGCAATATATGAACTTTATCCTAACTTGCATATCCTTCCTTCTTCAATGAAAAGTGTGAAAGATTTACTTGATCCACAAATGCTGAAGAAACATCTTCTTTCTGTAAAACCTGTTTATGATTATATTTTACTTGATACAACTCCAGCATTGAATAAAGAATTATTAGCTGCTATGCTTGCATCTGATGAATTATATGTTATTACTACTCCTGACCATCCAACATTAAGCTGTACAATGCATGCTGTCCAAGTTGCAAAGAGAAAGAGGAATCCTATCAAAGGGATAATTGTCAATAAAGTATTAGGCAAAAAATATGAATTAAGTTTAGAAAATATAGAAGAGCAGACAAAAACTCCTGTAATATCTGTTTTGTTTAAAGATAATTTTATTCCACATTCACAAGCTGAAACAAAAACTATAGCTGAATTTAAACCTAAATCAAACACTGCAATCCAACTAAGAAAGTTAGCAGCAGCTCTGATAAATGAAAAATATCAAGAACCTAGATTGTTTAAAAGATTGAATTCTAATTTTAGAGGTTCGTTAACAAGAGAAGAAGTTAATAGAGTAATGATGAATAATCATATCAGCTTAAGGAGATAAGCTTTTTTATTTCTTCTGTTGAAATAGAACAACCTCGTAATCTTAATCCCCATAACAAACCGTCAAGAAATTCTCTTTTTGTTGTACCTTTTAGTAAATCTTTAAATACACCTTTTTCATAAGCAATATACATTAATTCTGTAGATCTTATTATTGGAACACAGCATAATTCATTTTTTAATATATTTAGGTTTTTATTATTTATTGTTACTTCTGCCTTTAGTTTATTTTCTAAAATTTTCTGCAGCTGTTCTGGTGCTTCTGCAAGAACACGTATGGTTCTTTCATCTACTACGTATCCACCATTTAATTCTCTTGCAAGGATTAAGGCTTCAAGTTCAGCTTCCTGTAATATCTTTAATGGAGTATTGTGGACGTAATATAAATTATTGCAAGCAAATAAGTACTTTTTTACATCTATTCTTTTTTCTTCTTTAATTATATTATTATCAATTAAACTTTTTATCTGGATTGCTTCAAGTTTATATTTTTTGGATTTCATTGGTTTATCAATAATTTCTTTCTTAACAGAAGATGGAATTATAAATTCAATCTTGGTTTTTTTCTTTAATTCTTCTAATGTCCATAACAGATTATTCATTGCTAAACTTATAATTGCTCCTGAATCTAAAACAATATATCTCATTTCATCATTCCCCTTGCTAAATTAATTCTTTTCTCAATTGGCATTGTGATTGATTCTTTTACATCTGCAATCCAAGTTTTACCAATATAATCATTTAATTCAAACTGTGATATCCCTAGCAGTTCACAGACACGACCAACAGAAATTCCGTGTTCATGAATCCTTGATCCTTTATGTATCTTAGATTTTTCTAAAACATATTCAATGTATTTTCTTAAAACTGGTTCTAATCTTTTTATTTCAGTGAGAATATCTTTTAATGTTCTTTCAAATCCACTAATATTATCTCTTTTAAGTTCTTGATATGCTCTGTTTATTTCTTCTTCTGTGTCTTTGCAGAAACCATCATAATCAGAATATTTTTGATATCTAGTCCTTTCATGGATCTTACTTAATGCGTAGATTATTACAGCTGTTAATAGATATACCTCATCTTGAAAAATACTTGCAGAATCAATAGCCTGATCACTGATAAGTTTTAGCTCCACCACATCTTTTTTTTTAAGTGCAGCTTTTGCTCTTTCAAAGACCGCAAGTAACTTATCCCTGTGTTGAATCTCCATCTATGGCTTTAATCTATTTATTACTATATAAACATTTTCTTATACGAATGCTTTTATATGTAAATATTCCTTTAACTAATATGTCCAATTTGGAAAAACAAAAAGAGGTGCTGTTTGGGCATTGGCGAAGGGCTGATATAGTGGGGGAGAACGTGCTGGAGGCCTTTGAGAAAATACCTCGGGAAGAGTTTGTATTACCTGAATATAGAGACGATGCATACGAAGACAGGCCTCTGCCTATTCCTTCCGGACAAACAATTTCCCAACCTACTACTGTTGCTCTTATGACAGAGGCATTGGATGTTGAAGAAGGAAATATTGTTCTTGAAGTCGGAGCTGGTTCTGGTTATCAGGCTGCTATACTTTCTAAATTAGTTGGTTCTGGGCATGTCTATACCACTGAAATTATTCCTGAACTTGTTGAATTTGCTAAGAAAAACTTAGAAAAACTTGGGATTGATAATGTTACTGTTGTTCAGGCTGATGGTTCTGTGGGATTGCCTTCATATGCACCTTATGACAGGATAATTGTGACTGCTGCAGCACCAAGTCTTCCTGATAAATTAGTTATTCAACTTAAAGAGAATGGAATTATTGTTATTCCTGTTGGATCTGTTTATGATCAAGAAATGTTGAAAGTTGTTAAATCTGATGAAGGATTAAAAACTACTAAACTTGGGAATTTTATGTTTGTGAAGCTGAAAGGAGAGATGGGTTGGGATTAGTTAGTTTTTTATATTAGTTTTTGTTCTATTTTTTTATGCAAAGTGCACATGGGGGTTTTATAGGTAGAGTTGGTGCAAGGCCTTCTAGATTTTCTGATTCAAGTGTATGGCATCCTGAAATAGGGCCACGTGCATTTACTGATCTCTATATGATGTTTGGTGAGAGATTAATGAGAATGCAGGTTGAAATTGTCCCATTTCCTGTTGAAGAAGATCATGATCTAAGAAGAGCGAGAGAATATAAATATAGTTTGATTAGATTTCTTATTGGAGAAGGTGATTTAAGAAAAATACCTTTTGTTTATAGGCCTAATGAAAGAGTAGGACAAGAAAATGTGATTTATCCAGTTGCTAGATTATATTGTGATGATGAAATTACTGAGAAATTGCCAAGAGATATCAGAGATGAATTAAGAGAAGGTAGTTTTAATCTTTAAACAATTCCTTTAGTTGAATTCAAAACATTCTGGAATTCTAAAGCAACTTTCCCAATGTTTGATACTATAACACCATATAATTTCTCTGTTGTTATTTCTAATAATCCTTCTTTTAATGGGCCTGAACAATAAAAGGATAGTTCTTCCATTTCTAAAGCTCCTTTTTCTGATATAATACTGAATGGAACTTTACAGTACATCTGCTTGTCGTCAATATTTATTTTGTCTTCTGGTGTTAAAGCTGGATTTGCTTTTACTAAATTAACATTAATCCTACAGAATTGCTGTTGTCTACCTATAACCTTATATTCAAATAAATTATTATCATCATAAAATCTTACTTTTGATTTTACACATTTCTTAGATTCTTCATTGAAACAATTTTTGTCTGTTTTACAATCTTTAGGGGATAGTGCTGTCAATGATATGATGATGACTACAATGGCTATGATTAAAATAAGATATGCATTTCTGAAGTCAATTGATTGTACTGTGTCTCTAACTTTAACTGCTTCTTTCTTGAAATCAAGTGTGTCAACTTTTTTTGATTGAGATTTATTAAATTCAAAGAATTTGAAACCAAAAGTATTTTTTGGTTTATGAATATCGTGCACACTCTTCTTTTTAAACATGAATAAAAAAAGGATTCTAAGATTTAAATTGTTTTCTATTGCAAGTCAGCACTTGTAATTAGTGTTACTGGTGTTTCTTTCTGTTGAACTTGACTATCCATTCCAACTAAGTAATGAACATTGCTGATTTCAGCTGTCTTTGCAATTGGTCTTGAGATTGTTCCGTCAAATACAACAGCATCAATATTGTTTAAATCTTTTAATGTTCCCTGAAGTTCTGATGTTGGAACTTTACCAAGTACATTCAAATCTTTATCTAAAAGATAAGCTCCCCTTGTTCCTACCAAACCTTCAAGCATTTCTTTAAACACATCTTTGTTTTTCTTATTTAATGCAGTAGAAGCTCTTCTAGCAATTATAGGTTGTTGTACTGGTCTTGTCTGTGGCTGATAAGGTTCAGGTGATGGCATAGGCCTCTTATTCAAATGATTTGTTGATGGCCTCTTTGTAGCAAGTTCATGCTTGAACTGCTCAGCTGTTATCCTTGACCTTAGAGCAAGATGAATCTCTTTCTTTGTCAGCTCTTCTAATTCCTTTCCGTCTGGTGCTTTTGTAACAAAGTCAACGTCTGTCATAGCCATTAATTCACGTACAATTAGATCCCCACCACGATCACCATCAACAAAGACTGTGACCTCTTTCTGTTTGCAAAGCTTCTTTATGGACTCTGGAATAGATGTACCGTTGATTGCTATAGCATTTTTGAAACCGTTCTTTAAAAGGTTTAATACATCTGCTCTCCCTTCAACTATAATTATCTCTTCTGATTCCTCTACTCCTGGACCTGCAGGTAATTTTTCAGGACCCCAGGTACATATCTCCATAACCCTGACACTTCTAGCTACTTCTTCAGTTATTTCCTGTGAATCAGGCATAACCTGGCTCTGAAACTGTTTTAGAAGCTCCTTAGCTCTCATTATAACAAAATCTCTCTTTGAAACTCTAACATCTTCTATCTTTTCAATTGTTACTTTTGAATTACATGGACCTATACGTTCTATAGTTTCCATAGAAGCGCCTATAATTGCTGTTTCAGCCTGGTCAAGGCTAACTGGAATTATGATAGAACCTGAAGTCTTACCATTATTTACATCTATGTTTACTTCTATTCTTCCTACTTTTCCTGACTTTTGCAGCTCTCTGAGTTCAAGCTCAGTGCCTAAAAGCCCTTCTGTTTGACCAAATATAGCACCTATAACATCAGGACGATCAACAGTACCGTCAACATGGATTTGTGCCCTTATGATATATTTAGATGAAACTGGACTAACTTTTCCCATTTTATTTTCCCCCTAAAAACACTCAGAACAAGTGGCTAAAATTGGCCCGTTTACCTTTTTATTATACACAGCTTCTTTAGCATAAATTGCCAAATGGCAGTGATATCGTGAAAAATGACCTTTACACCCTTGTCCTTTATTTTTTTAATGAATATGATTTTTATGTGGCCCGCAGTTAACTCCCAAGCTCATTGCTTGGCATTGCCGTAAGCTTCCTTGAGTCTTTCTCGGAAAGCGGGCTATTATTATGTTAGGTCTAAGATGCTTATAAAGCTTTTGGTTTTATAGATAGATGTCCTTAATTAGGCCTTGTGGGGTGTAATTACCATAAACTTATATATTTCTATACTTATTATAATGGTATGGAAGAATATAGATATATAGTTGAAGTTAGCACTTATGAGCAAATGAGGGGTGATTTTGCTGAAAGAACTATCCTAGGAATATTGGGCCAAAGGGGTTATTCAACAAAGTTGGAGTCTTGTGATGGTTATTGGTTGCATAGGTCTAATAGAGAACTAGATGCAAATACTATTAGATCACTGAATTTCTTACCAGGTGTTAATGTTAGAAAATTTTCTCAAGCACAATTTGAACCTTGGTAAGCCGACGCAGTCTAAATTATTTTTTAATACTATAGATAAAATTTAGCCAATCTTGTGAGTCTTTTCTTTGTATGATCCCTTCTAGGTTGAAAATTACCAGGTTTTTAACACCTAAGCTTTGAAGCCATGAAACATCTTTCTTGAATTCTTCCAAATTATTATATGTCTTTTCATCTCCTATGATACCTTTGCCTATGCAACCCAGACTGAACATAACCTGGTTTTTTAATACTCTTATTTTCTGTTTAATAAACCATTCTTCGTACTTTCTTAATAACCAAGATCTTCCAAATAAAGTAGGATATAGGAAATAGTTTCTGGACCAGCTTGGTTTAAGTCTTATATTATCTCCATATAATTTAAGTATAAAATCAGGAAGAGCAGGACCACTAATAATAACAGCTTTAGACTTCAAATCTTCAATTGTTTTTTTTAAGTATTTATTATTTCTTGGAATTCCTAAACTTAAAACAATCAATGGATATAAAATTTTACCTATAAAAGAGGTACTATATGAGTCAATCAACTTAGGTTCAATGTCAATCTTTATATTTTCTCCATCAAATTCTTTTAATTTATTAATAGCTTCTTTTGAACAATAACCTGAGAACCAGTAGCCTTCTTGTTTTGGTAATATAGGCCAGATACCAATACAGTATTTTTTATATTTAAGATATTCTTTTTTAGATTTAGCAACTACATAAATGTTTAAACCTTTAGGTACTTTTTTCCAGTTAACCTGTTCTGGAAACTCACACCAAATTAGAATTTTCATTATACATAAATACTGTTTGAATTAGCTACAACTCTTCTCACACCTTCTGTGTATTTAACTACAGCTGGAGGAAGCATCATCCCACCTAATCTTGACTTTACTTCAACTGTGTATGAATATTGGACTTCTCTTCTTTTTGCAAGATCTTTTATTTCCCATAATAAAATATAGCTCTGTCCTTCTTTCTTTAATACTCCACCAGACGAAGATGGTGCTTTAAGAGGATTAGGAATTCTATCCATTAATTTTAGATATTTAAGATTACTTTCACCATGGTTTGAAACTGATAATGTAACTTTTAGTGTTGAAGTTGCTCCTTTACTTACAACTACAACTCTTTTACTTACTCTTACAGATCTTCTTGACATGAAATAATATCCTGCTCCACCCACTATGATTATTAATAAGAATATTACTGGTTTTCTGTAGTTTGTTGTGTAGGAAATGCTTATTTCACCACTTGGTTCTATTGTTTTCTTCCAAGTTACAATGTATCTACCATCTGATTTTTGAATATCATCAGGTTCAGTATCAAAACTTGTGAATACCTTCTCTAAGAATGTAAATTCTTTTGTGAACTCTTCAACAACTGGTGTATTACCAGAATTAGTTTTTGTTAATTTAACTTCTTTGTAAAATAAACCCTCGGTTAGATCTTCTAGTTCTTTAAGATCTGTATATCCACCAATATTTAAATCAAAGAATTGTTGTGTTATACTTTCATCTTTTCTCATAATTTCTATTTGTAAAGGATATTTACCACTTTCTAATTTAGGATCTAGTTTTACTGTGTAAGGGATTTCTAGGATTTCTTTTTCTTTTAAATCGATTACCCTTGTTTCTTTTAAGTAATCACTGATAAAATTCAATGTTAAACCACTTAATGGAATGTTATAATTGTTCTTTACTATTATCTTAATTATGTTCTCTTTTCTAGGGTCTATTTTTTCTGTAACAAGTTCAATTCTTATCAATTCTTTTCTCTCAATGATATTTACTGGAATGAATTTTTCTACTCTTCCATCATCTGTCATTGCAACAAAATTAACACCGTATTTTCCATGCCTTGACTCTCCTAACGGTTTGTAGTTAAGCTGAATTTCTCTGTTTGATTTTTTTGTAATTGTATATCTTTCAAGATCTTGTTCAAGAATCCAATTTAAGTCTAAAGATTTAATTGTGACTTCTACGTTTTCATTTTTATTATTGTATATTGTTGCAACAAAATTTGCGTTTTCTCCTGAAACTATTTCTTGATTGTCAGGAGATACCGTAACCTCTAAGGGCTGTGCGGCAATAACTAATGTAGCTGATAGAACTAATGTTAGTAGTAAAATGTAACCTCTCATGAGGTGTTTTATTCATAAACCAGTATTTAAACCTTTTTGAAGTTTTTATTAAACTCTTTTGAAGTGGTGACAAGAGTTAAAGTAATGAGATGGGTTTATTAAGGACTCTGCTGATATGACTCTCTTTTTCAATCTTTATTATATTATCGCAAAAACTTTCTATTTTAGCTTCATGCGAAACCATAATTATCTGTTTAACATTTAATTCTTTAAGTACTAATTTTACATTATCTAATTGTTCTGAGGAAAAACCATCTGTCGGTTCATCCAAGATAATTATGTCTTTTGTGTTTATTGTTGACACTAGGTTGTTTATTGTCTGGTTTAATGCTAATCTGTAAGCTAACGCACATGCTGTCTTTTCTCCACCAGAAAGATTCTCATAGTCAACATCGTATCCATTTTGTTCTATCTTTGGAGAAAACTCGGTGTCTAAACTTACTGTAAGTGCATCCTCCCCCATTAACAATTGGAACCATTTAATAAACATCTTGCTAAAATCGTAATTGATCTTTGTCATTACTTTCTTTTCTATAGTATTAAGTAGATTGATGAAATCATTTTCTAACCAGTCTTTTAAGATAAGATATTCTTGTACTTGATTTTTAATCCCTGTTTTTTTCTTAATGTCTAATGTTAAACTCTCTATTGTCTCGCCTACTACTTCAATTTCTTTTTCAATTTTTACCTTTGCAATCTGTACTTCTTTTTCTTTTTTAGTTAGATTTTCAAATTCTTCTCTGATAATGTCATAATCTTCATTTATTGAGATAGTACTTATATCTAAGAAAACTCCAGCTTTTTTTATTTCTAAATCTTTGATTATCGATTCTGTGTCTAAAATATTCATTTGCAGTTCTTCTAGTTTTTCACTTTTCTTTTCTAAATCATATCTTTTGAATTTGAGAAGTTCAAACTGGCGTTCCTTTTCCATTAGAATATTTATATGGCCTTCAAGTTCATTTTTAATCTCTGTTATCCTTTTCTCTTTCTCTAAGAAACTACTTGTTTGAAGATCGTATTCAGAAATCTTTCCATTAGTTTCATTGTTTATTTTTATTTTATATGTTTCAAGGACACCCTGTTTACAAACAGGACATACATCAAGTTCTGAGATGCTTCTCTTTATCTTTACTTCATTATCCTTTTTTAATTTTAATTCTAGCAGTCCATGTGATATTGTTTTAAGGTCATTTTCTGAAACTATGAGATTATCTTCAAAGCTTTTCTTTTTTTCCTTAACTAAGTCAATATCTATACCCCCTTCGGTTTCTTTTTGCAATTCTAAGATCTTTACTCTTAATGTCTCAAGTTCTATTTTGTTTTTATTAACCTCTTCATACCTACTCTTTACCTCATAATCTATCATTTTTACTTGAGATTGTCTTTCTTCAAGTTCTTTTCTCTTCACTTCATAGTTTTTTATTTCTGTTTTTTTGAGTTTTAGTTCGTCAATTATTTTTTCTAATTCTGAAGATATAGGTTTTAATCTTATTTCTAGACTATCTAATCTTAAACTAAGTTCATCTTTCTTTTTTATCTTCTCATCAAGGTCTTCTATAGAACCTATCAGCTGTTTTCTTTTTTCCTTTATTGCAGAAATTACTATCTTGGAGTTCTCCTTTATTCTCTGGTATTTGTCAATATTGAATACTTTTCTTAATGTCTCAATTCTAGAATCTTTTCCACCTAAAAGAATTAATTTCATCTCTTCTTGAGGTGTATAAACTGTGTACTTATAGATAAGCGGTCTTTTATTTATCTGTTCTAACGGGTAATTAAGGATAGTGTAAATTCTATTCTTTAGTTCTGTTGGCGTGAGTTCAAACTTTGCATCATTGATTGTTAAAAACCCTGATTCTTGGACTATCCCTGTATTTGATTTTTTTAATATTCTTTTTATTATGTATTCATTTTTGTTTACTATAAAATATAATTCTACTGAACCTGTTGATCTGCCCTTTCTTAATAGAATATCCCCTGATAAATCTCCTTTTGAAATCCCAAATAATGCAAATTCAATTGCAATCAAGATTGTACTTTTCCCTGCACCGACATCACCAGCTACTAGTGTTGTGCCCAGTGGGAAATCTATTATCTCGTTTTCATAACTCCTAATATTTTCTAAGATTAATCTGCTTAGTAACATTTAGAGATCAACTCCTATTGTCTTTACAAAATCATCAATAATCCTCTTACTAAAATCTGTATTTGTTTCACCATCTTCTTTATCTTTATTTAAGACATTTATTATTTCATTCACGACCTCTTTTTTCATTAATTTTGATTCTTTTATAAATTCAGTTACAATATCAATTTCTATGTTATCTGGTGATACTTGTTCAACTATCAACTCCTCAAAATCAGCACCGTAAAGTTTACTGGTGTTTTTTAATATTACATATGCACTGCTCATAAATTCATTTATTCTTTTGAAGTTAATGTCAACCTGGCTACCAATCTTAAGTCTGCCATGAATACGTAAGAGAACTATTTTATCTAAGTAGTCTGATACTCTCCCCATAATTAGCTCTTCAGCTTCTTTAGGAGTCATACCTTCAATGTTAAAGTTATAACTTAAGACATCCTTAATTTTGATTTTTATTGTGTCAACATCAAGTTTCCCTTCTTTTACTGTGACTATAAAGAAAGAACCATAATGCAGTTCTTCTAATTCTTTGAAATTGTTTGGGAATGTAGGGCCAGGATATGCAATTATCCCATAACCTTGATGATGTTTAGCATATGTAAAATGAGGATGTCCCCCTGCATAATAGTCAAATCCTTTTGGTAATATGCTTATTGAGGGTGTTTCAATCATCTCAAATTGTGCAGGTTTTAGTTCAGTTAGTAAAGTATGAAATAAAAAGATCTTGAATCCCTTTTCTATGCTTACTTTGCTAAAATCAATTTTTTTGTAGTCTTCTGTTTCTAAACCACCTATACGTCCAAAGACGCCAGTTAATTTTGCACCAGACTGATCTGCAGTTAGTTCTAACACGTTATTGTGAATCTGCATTACATTCTTTACTATCCCTGCTTTTTCAAATACAGAAATCATTGTTTTGCCTGATGCACTGAAATCATGACTCCCTGGAATTATGTATACCCTTATACCAAATTTCTTAACAGAACTTAATATCTCAGCTACACTTTTGATAACTTCTATTTGAGGGATGGGGGTGTCGAATAAGTCTCCTGATATTAGAATAAAATCTACTTGTTTTTTAATACATTCTTCAACTGCTTTACTGAAACTAAGCAGACCTAACTCTTTTAGTTTTGGTTCTCGCCATCCACCAATATGACAGTCAGATAAGTGTGCGAATTTCATACTCCATTTACATTTTATTGATTTTTAAGTATAGTTATTCTAGAATATCTTTTTTAGTTTATCTAGTTATGAATAAGTTAATTTTGGGTCTTTTTTTAGTGCTATTGAATCTTCTAGCTGAACTTTGTTAACATTGAGAATAGTAAACTTAACTGATTTTACTTTTTCCATTTCACTTACTCCTATCATTAAACCATTTACATTAATAGGTTTATTATAATTTCTTAGTGTTATTTCTTGATCATCAACTTTAACTACTGCAGAACCTCTTGATATGTGCCCTTCATCATAATAATAATCAACTAATTCAACTTTATGACCATTGACTATCCTAGTTTCACCTTTCTCCATTCTAGGCCTATAAATAAATGATTCTGCTGAAGGGAATGAAATTATTGCCCTATTATTATCAATACTTTCTGAATCAAATATGCTTACTACATAAACAAAGAGATTAAAACCTTCTATACTTTTAACTTTTCCTGCTTTTATTTTGTATTGTTTTGCTATCCTAGTTTCACCTATAGCTAGAGTTTTAATTGTTAATATAGCATTTTCTGACATAAGTTTACGTGAGAATCCATATTGATCTGTTTCTGATCTATAGTATGTTATTACGTATGGGTTGCCAATACTGTTTGTTAGGATAACACCATCACCTGGTTTGAATTCAAATATGTTTCCATACTGATTGAAAAAATAATCTATGTTTTCTTTTTCAAAATCAACAATAAAATTTCCTGTAATTTGATTTGTCGATGATATTTTATTTGTGATAGCAAAAAAACTAACTAATAGAAGTAAAGACGCTACAATCATAAACTCTTTTTTCATAATGAATAATCTTTTAATTACAGGTATTTAAATATTTCTATAAATTATTTATTCAGAAAAAAAGAATCCTTTAATCCATGTCCATGTTGACACAAAGAATCCCTTTGTTTTAGTTGTTACTGATTTTAATGTTACTGTCTGTTCATCAGCTACTGCGTTTCCTGTTATTGCATTAGTAGTTTCTTCTTTCTTTTCCTCTGGTTTAGGTGCTTCTGTTGGAGATTCTACTTTTGCTTCCTCAGTTTTAGGTGCTTCTGTTGTTCCTTTATCTAGTTTTATTGCTTCTTCTTTCATCTTTTGTTTTATAACAAGACCAGTTGGTGCTAAAGATGAATCTGTTTGACCTCTCACTGCAATTGGTTCAAAGTTTTCTGTAACTGCAGTTCCTTTAGGAACTTTGATTATAATTTTATCAAATCTTTCATCTAAAGGATTATCTAATACTTTCTCGAATAACATCTCAATTCCAGTATCCTTGAATAATTCAGTTTGTCCAAATTCTTTTATTTCACCATTTAAATTAACTTTTGCTTTACCTTCACTGACTCTTATCAATTGAACAACTTGTGAACCAATCTTTACAGTTTCACCAGCTTTTATTTGAATGTAATTAATATTCTTGTTTGCTTCTCCAGTTGCTGTTGTTAGTGATTCTGTTAATCCTGTATTCCCATTGCTAACAGATACAGATTCTGTCCCATCAACACTGAAAACTGCTTTATCAAATGTTGGATCTATTGTATTTTTCATTGTATTTGTTAGAATAACTCTCGATGTGCTTATTTTTAATGCTCCTTTTGACTGACGTAAGTTTGTTTTTTCACCATTAATTTCTAAATCAACTGAACCATTAGAATTTACTTTAACTAATTTAACTGTCTGATCTCCCACTGTGAAACTTTCCTCACTTTTTAATGTAACTTTCTTTGTTTCAGCCAAAGCTATTGTACTAAAAGTTAATAAGAAGATTAGGGAAAATAATAACACTCTTTTCATAAAACTATTCTATTTAATAGGTTATTTATAAAGATTGTGGAATTTTTTTGCTAGAATAAGTTTAATATGAATATCCAGAAACTGAAAATTTTTGATGTTGTTTTTGAATTTTTATTTTCTTCTTTTTGTGATTCTAATGAGATATTTGCTATTTCTTTGTATTCTTTAGGTACTTTTTTAACTGCTGTAAGGTCTGAGGATATTGCTTTTTTGGACTTTAATTCCTTTCTTACCATATTTTCATTAGTTATTAAAAATACAACGTAATCCTCTTTTGGATCTAAAATATTACTTGCTATTGAAATGACTTCAATCATTATATCTTCTTTTTGACCTTTTTGGTGTTTTATAAGGCTGTAGACTTGATCGTCCACTTTAAAAGAAACTTTACTTAATTCTGAATCTAAAAATTCTATCCTATGGCCTAGAACTTCCTTACTCTGGTTCTTTTTTAAAATTACTTGTTCTGTGAGAGCTAATACTGATGTTGATAGGAGAATTAAAATTATTACTGGAATTAAGTATTTCATTTTCACTATTTAAGAATAAGAAAAAATATTTAAATGTTGTTACCTATGTAAATACCCAATATATAGCTTAATGCATGGCTTGCTCTTAATGGTTTTTGAAGTTCAGGGGTTAATCTGTACATATGATCCATTTCGTCCCTTGTTTTTTGGCTTAATCCATACTTATCATTTCCAAATATTAACGCTACCTGCTTATTTTCTACATGCATTAGAAATTCTCTTAATTGGATCTCGTTTTGCTGAGCGTATTTTGAGAAACCTACTTTAATGTATTCTTTTGGAATCTTGTTTAAGAATTTTATGTCCATAAATGCGTAATCAATCCCTTTAGTGATTTTCTTTGCTGTTTTTAAATGATAATCATTTTTATCTCTGTCACCTAATAATATTAGTGGGACTTTGAAGATCCAACATAAACGTAAAAAATCTGAGACTTCTAATAATGATTCTGGGTTTTCAAGAATAACTATAAAGTTTGAGAATTTTCTTTCTAAAATATTTGTAGTACTCCAATACTTGGATTCAACTATTCCTATTCTGAATTGAGTGCTATCTTTAAATTCAATGTAGAATATAGGTGCATCATGTGAGTATCTTAACCCTTCTTTATTTAAGAATGTGTTTACTTTCTTTTTTATTTCCCCTGCTGATAATCTTGTTTTGATTAAGAATTTGACAACTATATTAAATTCCTGAATTTTTGCTTTTTTAGCTGCTTCAATGCACTTGTTCATGAAGTTCTTGAAAGATTCAAAGTCTGTCCAATCTGTTTGTAATGGAATTACTCTTTTAACTTCCTGAAGTTTTGAAATTTCTTCTAATGATAATTCTGAATCAACTGTAATTCTAAACTTTTCTTTCTCTATAATTTTTGCTTTTAGTTTCTCTTCTATTGCTTTATCTTCCATGTCAAATCTGTTTAAGATTATTAAATACTTCATAGTTTGAATCTAATTTGAAAAAGAATATAAAGTGTTTGGTATGCCCCGGCCGAGATTTGAACTCGGGTTGCCGGATTGAAAGTCCGGAGTGATTGACCGGGCTACACTACCGGGGCATTTTTTATGTGGGCCCGAGGGGATTTGAACCCCTGACTTCCGGCTTTCTTAGATTATGAACCGGAATTGGTCATATAAGACCGGCGCTCCACCAGGCTAAGCTACGGGCTTTAGCGATTTAATCTCCACTACCCGCTAAGCCTGTTAGGCCCATGAAGAAAACAAACTAGATGTAATTATTTAAAACTTACTAATTTTTAGGATTGAAAGCCTTTGCATAAATCTTCTAATGCTTTTTCTGGATTCTTTGCTAGAACAACACCTGATGAAACTAAGATTCCTGTTGCTCCTAGTTTAACTGCAATTCTTACATCTTCCTGATTTTTTACACCTGCTCCAACAATTAATTTATTTTTTATTTTTTCAAAAGATCTCTTAATAATATTTGGATTTGCTTTAGATACAGATATATTCCCACCAATTAATTCTGGTGGTTCTACTGCTATGTAATCTGGTTTGAGTGTACTAAGTTCACGCCCTATTATATCATCGCTTGCACATACTACTACTTTTAATCCATTGTACTTGCTTACTCTTAATGCATCTTCTATTTCATCAATTGTAATGTTTTTCTCAGAATGATTTAGAATAACACCCTTTGCTCCTGATTCTTTTAATGATAATGCTGAAATATGTCCTGTGAAAGGTCCTGGTGTAACACTATCTACGTGCTGTGCATAAATATCTATCTTTTTTACTAATTTATTTAATTTGTAAATGTCTGAATACTGTACTGCAGCAACTATTTTTATTTTTGGGAATTTTTTCGCAACTTTTTCGAATAACTTAACTAGTTTTTCTGCGTTTTTTCCTGTTGCTTCTTTGTAACATTTGAAGTTTACTATTATTATTTTAGCCAAATTTAGCCCTCCACCCTAATTCTCTTTCTATTTCCATTAATCTATTATACTTAGCTACCCTTTCTGATCTTGCCGGTGCACCTGCTTTTATTTGTTCTGCACCCCAACCTACTGCAAGGTCTGAAATAAAACTATCACATGTTTCACCTGATCTGTGGGAGACCATTACTTTCCATTTCATTTTTTTTGCGTAATCAAATGCTATTTTTGCTTCGCTTAAAGTACCTATTTGATTTATTTTCAATAATAAAACATTGCATGAATCTTTTGCTAGCTTCATTCTGTTAACATTTGTTACTGTAATGTCATCTCCAACTACCTGACATTTGTTTTTTACTTTATTTAAAAGTTTTGCAAATGAATCAAAGTCATTTTGTTCAAACGGATCTTCAAGAGATATTAATTTGTAGTCTTTTATTAAATCAATATAAAGATCCAATAATTTTTCTTTGTTTAATTTTTTCCCATCAACATTATAATAATTATTTTTGTAGAATTCAGATGCAGCCACATCCATACCTAAATCTATTTTATTGTAACCTGATTCTTTTATTACCTTTTCAATTAAATTCAAAGCTTCTCGATGAGATTTTAATTCTGGTGCAAAACCCCCTTCATCGCCTAATGTAGTTGCTTTATGATGTTTCCTTATTAATTCCCCTAACTTGTGATCAATTTCAACTGCAGCAACAAAACTTTTTGTGAATGTTTTGAGTTTTGGAGCGATCATGAATTCCTGAAATGATATTTTATTTGATGCATGTTTGCCGCCATTGATTACGTTAAGGAAAGGAACAGGTAATTTTTTCTTACTACCTAGAACTGCATGTAATGGTTTATTATAAGCTAAAGCTCTTGCTCTTGCACAAGCCATACTAACACCTAAAATTGCATTTGCACCAAGTCTTGATTTGTTTTCTGTACCATCGAGATTGATCATTATTTTGTCTATGTTTTCTTGATCTTCTATGTTAACTCCAATTAATTTTTTTCTTATTACTTTGTTAACATTTCTAACTGCATTTAGAACTCCCATACCATCAAGCCTTTCACCACCGTCTCTTAATTCATATGCTTCATATTTGCCTGTTGATTTTCCACTTGGAACATAACTTGTCCCTGACTGATTTTTTACCCAGACTTTAACTCTTACTGTAGGGTTACCTCTAGAGTCAAATACTTCGTCTGCTTTCACCTCTCTTATATTATACATTACTGTCTTTATTGTGAGGTTTGCATTAATAAAGGTTTTTGTGGATTTAGTGCTAAATATACTAATTTTAGTTACTCCTAGTGCCCAAGGTTGTTTATATATGGAGGGGAGTATGGGGCAAATGGAAAAAGTTAAATACTAGGGGCGAACATAAGCTTTATATATTAGTTCTAATTGACAAGGACTTACATGAACTTTCTGTTGTGCTGGGTCTCAAAAGGCGGGAATAAAGCCAGAATTTCCCTATTTTTCAAGACAGATTATGAGCAATAGAAGGTTCTATGCACATGGCGTGCCCTGGTAGTGTAGTGGTCCAGCACGCAATCATAATACTTATTGTATTATGACGTGATGCCCTGTCATGATATTTCGTGGAAAGGCTGCAACCCGAGTTCGAATCTCGGCCAGGGCGTAAAAGGCCCAGTAGCTCAAGCTGGTAGAGCACCTGTTGAGAGGAAAGAAAATGTTATGTTCATTAGGAAAACTTCATCGGTCAATCGTCTCAAGTGAAACTTTTAACCAGTTGGGTAGTAATCAGGGGGTTGCGGGTTCAAATCCCGTCTGGGCCATATAAAAAAAATGGAAGAACTAAAATTTGATATCACAACACATGTCCTTGTACCTAAACATGAGAAGGCTACAGATGAAGAAATAGACGCATTACTTAAGAAATTTAATATTTCAATCAAACAGTTACCAATGATAAAAAACAATGATCCTGCAATTAAAACTAGTGCACTTAAAGCAGGTGAAGTTGTTAAAATAACAAGGAAAAGTCCTACTGTTGGTGATTATGTATATTATAGGGCGGTTATAAATGGCTGAGGGTTATAGAGAATTAATTAAATCTTATTTTAAGGATCATACTTTTTCAGAATTACAAATAAAAAGTTTTAATGATTTTGTTGATAATAGATTACCTAAACTTATTGAAGAGGTAAGAGATATTGTTCCTACAATTATACCACAAGAAGTTGAGTCTTATGTTATCAGATTAAAAAGAATTTGGATAGAAAAACCTTCAGTTATTGAAGCTGATGGAAGTAAGAGAGATGTTCTTCCATCTGAAGCAAGATTGAGAAACTTGACTTATTCTGCACCTATGTTTGTTGAAGTTAGTGCTTATGTTGATGATGTTCAAAGAGAAACATTTGAATGTTTGGTTGGAAAGTTGCCAATAATGCTAAAATCAAAGTACTGTCATTTGGTTGGATTGAAAAGAGAAGAGTTGATACAAAAAGGTGAGGATCCAGATGATTTAGGTGGATACTTTATAATTAATGGGAATGAAAGAGTATTAATTACTGTAGAAGATCTTGCTCCTAATAAATTATTTATAGAAAAGAAATCAATAGGTCCCTCAGAATATGTTGGTAAATTATTCTCTGAATTAGGATCGTACAGAATACCACATACATTGGAAGTTATGAAGGAAGGATTGTTCCTACTTAGTTTTACAAGATTTAAAAGAATCCCTGTTGTTGCTGTTATAAAATCATTAGGAATTACAAAAGAAGAAGAGATTAAGAATTTAATATCTCCTGGAAAAGATTATGATTCTGTTTTCATAAATCTTTATGATGCTGTTAACTTGAAAACACAAGATGATGCACTAGAATTCATGGGAAAAAGAATGGGAATCACACAACCTAGAGAGATTAAAATTGAAAGAGCAAAAGAGGCACTTGATAGATATTTATTACCTCATCTTGGTGGAGATGCTAAGGATAGGAAAGTTAAAGCATATAATTTAGCTAAAATGGTTTACAAATTCTTGTTAATTACTGAAGAGGATATGAGAGTTTCAGACAAGGATCATTATATGAACAAAAGATTAAGACTTGCTGGTGATTTGCTAGAAGATTTGATGAGAACAAGCTTAAGATCGTTAGTGCAGGATGTTATGTACAACTTCCAGAGGCTTGTTAAGAGAGGTAAGTTCCAATCTATTAAAATAATAATAAGAGATGAGTTATTAACTTCAAACATAAAAAGTGCGCTTGCAACTGGATCATGGACTGGTGGAAGGAAAGGAATCTCACAGAACATGGAGAGAACCAATATGCTTGCAACAGTTTCACACTTACAAAGGGTACTTTCATTATTAACATCAACTCAAGAGAACTTTGAGGCGAGAGCATTACATCCTACTCATTTTGGAAGATTGTGTCCAATCGAAACTCCAGAAGGAACACCTATTGGACTTAGAAAAAATCTTGCATTGTTGTGTGAAATAACTGCAACAGATGTGAGTGAAGATAAAGTAAAGAAAATGCTTGCAGGTAGTGGAATAAAGTTTGCGGAGTAAATGAAAATGACTGATGTATATTTAAATGAAAAATATATTGGAAATGTTAAGATAGCCAAGGATTTCCTTAAATTTATTAAATCAGAAAGAAGGGCTGGAAACATTCCAGGTGAATTAAACATTTATCATGATGAAGATTTTGATGAGATCTATTTAGATATTACTAAAGGTAGAGCTAGGAGACCTTTGATTGTTGTTGAAGCTGGGAAATCAAAACTTACACTAAAACATATAGAGATGATAATGAGTGGTGAGATGAAATGGGATAAGTTAATTAAAGAAGGAATAATTGAATATATTGATTCTGCTGAAGAAGAAAATTGTTATGTTGCTATTGATGAAAAGGAATTGACAAAACAACATACACATCTCGAGATTGCTCCTATAACTATTTTAGGCCTTTGTACATCACTTATACCTTTCTCTAACTTCGGTGGTAGTTCAAGGCTGATAAGGGGAAGTAAGATACAGAAGCAGTCATTAGGAATATATGCTGCTAATTTTTTGTTGAGAATTGATACTGATGCAAATATACTTCATTATCCACAAATTCCTATAACAAAAAGTTTTATGCATGATATCTTTAATTATGAATCATATCCATGCGGACAGAATGTTGTTATTGCTGTTATGGGCTTTGAAGGTTATAACATGGAGGATGCTGTAATTTTGAATAAAGCATCTGTTGAAAGAGGATTAGCAAGATCAACTTACTTTAAACCTTTCATATGTCAGGAAATGAGATACCAAGGTGGACTTGTTGATGAAATATGTATACCTGATAAGGATGTTAAAGGATATAAAGTTGAGAAAGATTATAGATTGCTTGAGGACGATGGTATTGTATATAATGGTGCTAAGGTAGCTGAGGAAGATGTTGTAGTTGGAAGAGTTAGTCCTCCAAGATTCTTAGGTGAGTTTGAAGAGTTTAATATTTCTTCGAATATAAAGAGAGAAAGTTCAATAACTTTGAAACAAGATGAAGAAGGGGTTGTTGATACTATCATAGTTACTGAAGGTGAAGATGGAAATAAATTAGTACAATTAAGAGTAAGAAATTTGAGAATTCCTGAAGTTGGTGATAAGTTTGCATCTAAACACGGACAAAAAGGTGTTATTGGTTATCTAGTTCCTTTGGCTGATATGCCTTTCTCTTCAAACGGAATCATGCCAGATATTATGTTCTCACCACATGGAATTCCTAGTAGAATGACAATTTCACATTTAATAGAAGTAATTGCTGGAAAAGCAGGTGCTTTAAATGGAAGTTATATAGATGGAACGACTTTTGATTCTACTTCTGAAAAAGAATTAAGAAAAATGTTAACTGAATTAGGTTTCAGAGAAGATGGACTTGAGACTTTTTATAATGGTGTAACAGGACAAGAGTTTAAAGCTAAGATTTATGTTGGTAATATGTACTACTTGAAGTTAAGGCATATGGTTGCTAATAAATTACATGCAAGAGGAATGGGTAAGATCCAGTTATTAACTAGACAACCAATTGAAGGAAGATCACAAGGTGGTGGACTTAGAGTTGGTGAAATGGAGAAGGATTGTCTCGTAGCTCATGGAGCATCACTTCTATTGAAGGAAAGATTTGATTCAGATAAAACTTTACTTTATGTATGTGAAGGGTGTGGAATGTTAGCTATTTACGATTCATATAAGGATCAGGAATATTGTGCTAAGTGTGGTAGTAAAGTTAAGATTTCAAGAGTATACTTAAGTTATGCTTTCAAACTTTTAATTGATGAGTTAAAAGCACTTGGAATTTATCCTAAATTAGTTTTAGGAGGAAAGTATTAAAATGATAGAGTACACATACAAAAAAGTAAAGGCAATTGTGTTTGGAATGCTTTCTCCAGAAATGATTAAAAAGATGGCCTGTGTTAAAGTAGTAACTCCTGAACTTTATGATAAAGAAGGTTATCCTGTTGATGGTGGATTAATGGATGTAAGATTAGGTGTGATTGATCCAGGACTTAAATGTAAAACTTGTGGTGGAAAACTAAAGGAATGTATTGGACATTTTGGTTATATGGACTTTGCAAGACCTGTAGTTCATATTGAATTTATTAATGTAATACTTAGATTCTTGAGATGTACTTGTAGAGAATGTGGAAGAGTTCTTGTTGATGATAGAAAAATTGATAAGGCTGACAAGGAAAATGCTAAAAAAGAACTTGCTGCTATGAAGCAAGCTATAAAAGATTTTTCTAAAGGATTGAAGAATGTTAAGAAATGTCCTCATTGTAGCGCTAAACAATTTAAGATAAGAATTGAAAAACCAACTACTTTTATGGAAGATGAAAAAAGAATTTCTCCTGTTGATGTTAGAGTAAGATTAGAAAGAGTTCCTGATGAGGACTGTAAATTATTAGGGATAAATCCAGAAGTTGCAAGGCCAGATTGGGCAGTATTAACTATACTTCCTGTTCCACCTGTAACAATAAGACCATCAATTACTTTGGAAAGTGGTGAGAGAAGTGAAGATGATCTTACACATAAATTAGGAGATATTGTAAGAATTAATCAGAGATTGTTTGAGAACATTAATGCAGGTGCTCCTGAAATTATTGTTGAAGATTTGTGGGAATTACTTCAATATCATGTTACAACTTATTTTAACAATAGTGTTACACAAATTCCTCCAGCAAGACATAGGTCAGGCCAGGCATTAAGAACATTAACTGAAAGGATTAAGAGTAAAGAAGGAAGATTTAGACATAACTTAACTGGTAAGAGGGTGAACTATGCTGCAAGAACTGTAATATCTCCAGATTCGAAGATTGAACTTAATGAAGTCGGAATCCCAATGTCAGTTGCTACTGAATTAACTGTTCCTGAAAGAGTAACTGAGTGGAACTTAAAATGGCTTAAGGCTTTTGTTGAGAAAGGACCGAAAAAATATCCTGGATCTAATTATGTTATAAGACCTGATGGTAAAAAGAAAAAGATTACTGATGAAACTCACGAGCAGTTGCTTGAAGAGTTGCAGCCAGGTTATATTGTTGAGAGACATTTACTTGATGGTGATGTTGCTGTATTTAACAGACAGCCTTCATTGCATAGAATGAGTGTGATGGCTCATAAAGTTAAAGTACTCCCTGGAAAATCTTTCAGATTAAATCCTAGTGTATGTTTTCCATACAATGCTGATTTTGATGGTGATGAAATGAACTTACATATTCCTCAGACTGAAGAGGCAAGAGCTGAGGCTGAATTATTGCTAGAGGTTCAAACGCAAATCATAGGACCTAAAGATGGATTGAATGTTATAGGTTGTAGTGCAGATGCAGTAACTGGATGTTATTTGCTAACTAGGGATATGGTGGTTGATAAAGAAGATGCAATACAAATGCTGTATACAGTAGGTATCTATGACGAAAAAAGATTTGTTAAATTTGGAAAGAAGGTAACTGGAAAGCAAGTGTTTAGTGCATTATTACCTGAAAATTTTAATTTTATTGGAAGAGCTAAGAATGGAAAAAATGTTATTGTAAGAAATGGTGAACTTGTTGAAGGTGTCATTGATAAGGCTACTATAGGTCAAGAAAAGGGTGATTTGATAAGAGCTATTTATGCAAAATATAGAGAAGATGTGGGAATTAAGGTTTTAGGAAATATATTTAGATTAGGGATTGAAGCATTACAAAGAAATGGATTCACAACATCTATTGCTGATACAGATTTACCTGCTGAAGTTGCATCTAAATGTAAAGAAATAATATACAATGCAGAAAGAAGAGTAACACAATTAATTGAGCAACAGAGGAATAAAGAACTAGAGGCTTTACCAGGTTTGAGTGAGGAAGAGACTATGGAGTTAAGGATAAGAGAGACTCTTGATAAAGCAAGAACCAAAGTTGGTGAGGTAGTATCTGAGATTACTCAAGGTGAAAATCCAACTATTATAATGGCTAATTGTGGTGCTAAAGGTAACATACTTAACTTGGCGCAGATGGCTGCATGTGTTGGACAGCAGTCTATGAGAGGTAGAAGAATTGAAAATGGTTATATTGGAAGAACTTTGTCATTATTTGAAAGGGGAGAACTTACACCTAAAGCTAAAGGATTTGTAAGAAGAGGATTTAAAGAAGGGTTAGAACCACATGAGTTCTTTATGCATGCAATGACTGGAAGAGATAGTCTGATGGATGTAGCTCTTAGAACTCCTAAGTCTGGTTACTTGTATAGAAGATTGTCGTCAGCTTTACAAGATGTTAAGGTTGAATATGATAATACTGTAAGAGATGGAAGAGGAAACATAATTCAGTTTGAGTATGGTGAAGATGGACTTGATGTTTCAAAAACCGAGGGTGGAAAGATTAATGTTGCAAGAATAATGAAGGAATTTGCGGAGGAAGGAAAGCATGCTGCCTAAAAATATAATAAGTGAGGTCGATCAATTTAGTAAGGAAATGAAGCTTGATGATAAGCAGAAACATCAAGCACTAAAAAGAATAGAAAATGCTTATGAAGAGGCTAAAATAAGTCCTGGAGAAGCTATTGGAATAATTACTGCTGAAAGTTTTGGTGAACCTTCAACTCAGATGACACTAAATACGTTCCACTTTGCTGGTGTTGCTGAAATGGACATTACTGTAGGTCTTCCTAGATTGATAGAAGTATTTGATGCTAGAAAAATCCCTTCCACTCCTAAAATGGAGATTACATTGAAACCTAAATACTCTAGAACTACTGATATGGTTAGAGAAGTAGCTATGAGAGTGAAAGAAACTAAATGTGGTGATGTTGTAAGTGAATTTTCAATTAACATTCCTAAACTTAGAGTCGAGGCTGTTATCAGCAGGAAGGTTTTGAGAGATCTTGGATTGAAACCAAGTGATGTGCTTGAAAGGTTAAAAGAGAAACTGAAAAGTTATGAAGTTAAAGAAGATAGAGGTACTGTTTTTGTTGCTACCAAGAATAAAGAAGTTGAACTTTCTGAAATATATAAACTTAAGGAAAAATTAAAAGAACTTCATGTTTATGGACTAAAAGGAATTACACAAGTATTGCCAGTGAAAGGAGAAAATACTTTTGTTGTACATTGTGCAGGAAGTAATCTTAAGAGTGCACTCGAGATGGATGAAGTAGAACCTTCCAGTGTTATGACAAATAATTTATTTGAAATTGCTGATGTTTTGGGAATTGAAGCTGCAAGAGGAGCTATAATTGCTGAAGCTGAGAAGGTTATTAAAGAGCAAGGTCTTGAGATTAACATAAGACATATAATGTTTCTGGCTGATGTTATGACTAGGACTGGAACTATTAAGGGTATTACTAGAAGTGGTATTACTGGTGAGAAGGAAAGTGTTCTTGCTAGAGCTTCTTTTGAAACTCCAATTAAACATATAATTACTGCAGCGCTTATCGGAGAGACTGATGAATTGAATAGTGTTATTGAGAATGTAATGCTTAACCAACCAGTACCTTTAGGTACAGGACTACCTACATTGGTAGCGAAGGTGAAAAAATGAATACAATAGTAAATATTAAGAACGAGTTGAAGGGTGCTAAAAAGATTTTTATGGGAGCTAATATTGTTGAGAAAAAATTGAAAAGAGGAGAATTGAAAAAAGTGTTTATGGCTAACAACTGTGTTGTGACTGATAAGATAAATAAGCTATGCACTAACTTAGGTGCTGAATGTTTTATGTTAAATGAGGATAGCAAGGAACTAGCTGTTATATGCAAAAGACGATTTGCAGTAAGCTGTATTGGAATTGAGTAAGATGAAGTTAGATATTTTTTCTATACAAAGCATAACGCTGTTTGAGAATATTACCGGAGCTAAAGTTAAGGACTTTTTTGACGAAGACGGGGTTTTTGTGTTTGTTATAGAAGAAGGTTCAATAAAGAAGGCTGTGGCTAGTTTAAGAAAGGTAGAGAACCTTCTTAAGAGGCAAGTTAGAATTATTGGTTTTTCCCCAGATCCCGTAAAGTTTATTAATAACTTGATTTACCCTTTAAAAGTAGAAAGTATAACCAAAGAAGAGGATCGGGTGGTGATTAATTGCTCTGATTCGAAAGTTAAAGGTAGAATCTTTGGAAGGGACAGGGGAAACCTGAAAAAAATTGAGGGTTTGATGAAGAAATATTATAATATAAATGAGGTTGTTGTACGATAAAATGGGTCATAAAACTAATGGATTAAATGCAGGGAAGAAACTTAGTGTTAAGAGAAAAAAAGCTAGACTGAAGGATAAATGGTATGTAAGAAGAGTTAAGAAATTAAAAGTTAAAGCTGATCCTCTAAGAGGGGCTTCACAGGCAAAAGCAATTGTTCTTGAAAAAGTACAGGTTGAAGCTAAGCAACCTAACTCTGCTATGAGAAAATGTTGTAAGGTGCAACTAGTAAAAAACGGAAGACAAGTAAAAGCATTCATGCCAAGAGATGGTGCACAAAAAATGATTGCTGAACATGATGAGGTTATTATTGAATGTATAGGTGGAAAAATGGGAAGAGCAAAAGGTGATATTCCTGGTGTCAGATGGCAAGTAATAAAAGTTAATGATCAGAGTCTTAATGCATTATTAAGAGGAAAAATTGAGAAGGGTAGAAGATAAATTCTTATTATTATAGTTATAACTTATTTTTATTTTTAGAAAAGTATATAAATAACTTTCAAATAAAAACATATAGTTATAAAAAAGGGTGATTAGATGATACAAAAAAGTAGGAAATATTTATTAATCGTTTTATTGTTATTGTTGGTGTTGCCTTTAAGTCTTGGTCTTGCTCGACAGGATGCTGAGTGTAATAGTTGTGCTAGTTGTACTGGAGCTGCTGCAAATGATAGTGCTGTAGTTAATCTAACTGCTTCTTTTGTTGGAGCACCATTTTGTATTAATGTTACAAACGCAAGTGTTGTTATAAATTGTGCTAGTAATACTATTTTTGGAAGTTCTGCAAATGATATCTTAATTAACGCTTCTGGTGCTCAAAATCTTTCTGTTGTTAATTGTAAATTGGAGGTAGGATATATAGGGATTTTATTAAATGATTCTTCTGGTACAAATTATACAAATCTTACTAATAATATATTTTTAAATTTATCGCATGCTATTGTGATGGGTTCAAATGTAACTGCTTATAATAATACTTTTAATGATACTGGACTTGTAAATAATACTTTCATTAATTTTTCAGTAGGAGCTTCTCCAAGTACATGTAGTGGAAGCCAGTTCATAAACAACACTTTTGTTGATGGTGGGATTGCAGGGTCTGCTACAGGAGATGAGAAAGCTATTGTCTTTGACATAGGTGGTGATTGTGATAAAAACAACTGGACAGGAAATAAATTTAGTATGAATGGTCCTAGGGCATTTATTTTAAAAGTAGGTGGTGGAAGTCAGGTTACTGTAAATAATACATTATTTATTAGAAATAATTTCATGAATGGGTCGTTAAATGTTACAAATTCAGCCAGTGTGCACTTTAATAATTCACAAGTAGGTAATCATTATGATTTCTATAATGATAGTACTGAATACTGTGATAGAAGTCAGACTTTGAACGATACAGAGAAAGCCAAAATATGTACTCGTCCGTATAATTTGAGTACACTTCTAATCCCTATTGAGAATGATTCTTTCCCAAGAGTTTCACAATTTGGAGAATATGATCTAAGGAGACCTTTTATTGCTAGTATTACACTTGCAAATTTATCAAATCAATCTGTAACTACCTTTACTCTAAATCTTAGTGTTGATGATCTTGATACTTCTTTAGATAAATGTTGGTATGATACTAATTCGTCTGGAGCAAATAGAACTTTTCCTTGCCTTGGTATTGCTAATGCTAGTATAGAAATTTCTAGACTTGAGTTTACTAATAATGTAAGTATTTATGTTAATGATAGTTATGGGAATTTTAATCAGACTGATCTATTTGTATTTTTCCAAGATTTTACTCCAGCAAATATGAGTATTATATTCCCTACAAATATGTCTAATGTGACTTCCTCTAATGTAACTATTAATATTAGTTTGGTTGATTTAGGTGGGGCTCAGCTGTCTACCTGCTGGTATCAGCTTAACAATACTGGAAGGAATGTTACATTCCCTTGTGAGTCGAACACTTCAGTTGATTTAAAGGAAACTATCAACGGAACTGAACTACCTCAGAAGGGTGGAAACTGGACTTATAATCTTACTCTTTATGCAAATGATACTGCTGGAAACTTGAACTTTTCAGATCCATTTGTATTTAATGTAGATTTTAATCCACCTCAAGTTGATATGAATATATCTCTGAGTGTTAGAAAAGGTAGTCCTGGAACTGCGTTCACAATGAATATTACAGCATCTGATAGGATTCTCGTCGTTGATACAATACGTGCATTAATACAGAACCCAGATGGAAATGATACTGTCACTGTAGCTTTTGCTGAAAATATTAGTGTTAATGGTTCGATTAATGCTGGAATATGGAATGCAACTTGGGACAGTACTGGTTATCCTCAAGGAGATTACTTTGTCGATATACAGGCTAATGATAGTGCAGGAAATACTAGAAGATATGATAATGTAGGACTTATTTCATTGAGAACCTTAACTGTTGATGTAGTAACTAACCAATCAATTAACTTGACACCAAATATAACAAATATAATAGAAGATGTCAATTTGATAAGAGCCAGGTTAGAGTTGTTCCCTAATAGAGAAGTTAATGATACTGCAGTGTCTTTAGTAGGATACCAGCAGAATCCAACTAATGGTAGTTTGACAGCAGGATCATATCAACCAGTAAGGTTTATGTCCTTAACATTTGTCAATTCAACTACTCCATTTAATGTATCAGCAGCCACTTTAACAATATTTTATAATGGTACTGAAGGTCCATCTACTTTGGAGACTAGCACATTTAAGATATTCAAGTTCCTTGAAAATACTTCAACATGGACTGAAGTTGTTGGATCTTTCCATAACACAACAATAGATGAAAGATATAATTTAAGGTCAGTGTCTGTTAATGTTACTGCATTTAGTACCTTTGCTATATTAGCTACTGCTAAAGCTGCTGCTGTAGAAACACCAGCTGCTAATGTTGGAGGTGGTGGTACTGGTGGTACTGGTGATGCTGCATTTGTTAAAGGTGGTCAAACTGAAGATATAGGTACTTTGACAAAATCATTTATTGAGAGAAGTCTAGAAAAAGAGGGTGGAGTTAGCTTTGATGTTGCAGGTGAGAAGCACTCAGTTAAGCTAAAAGCATTGGATAGTGCAAAAAAGACTGCAACTCTTGAAGTTGCTTCAGATCCATTTACAGTTATAATGAATGAAGATGAGAAGAGAGTCCTTGATGTTACTGGTGATGGTATAGATGATATTGAAGTGCATGTGGCTTCAGTAACAGGTATTAGGGCTTTAGTAAAAGTGAGAGCTCTTGAAGGAGCAAGTACAAAGGCTGTCGTAGAGCAAAAGATAACAGAGACTAAAGAATCTGTACCATTTAAAGAGCAAGTAAAGAGAGTCGGGGAGGAGATAAAGAAGAAGATTAGAAAGCCAAATGTAATAGCATGGGTCGGTCTCCTTGGGATACTGGTAGCTGCTATGGTCGTGGTATGGTGGCATAGAAAACGAAAGTGGTAACCTTTAAATAGGACTTCTTTTATACTTTTTATTATGGAAATTAAGATTTTTAATCAGTGGGATGTGACTGGAATTGAGGTCTCAGACCCAGGAGTAAAGCCTTATATCTCTTTACATTCACAGATTGTTCCAAGGTCATTTGGAAGACATAATTCTACTAGGTTTGGGAAATCTAAATCTAATATAGTTGAGAGGTTAATGGGGAAATTACAGGTTCCAGGGCATAGGGGAAAGGTACATAGGGTTACTTCTGAACATTGTACTGGTAAAGGACTTCACACTTATAATGTTGTTTATGATACCTTTAAAATAGTTGAAAAAGAAACAGGAAAAAATCCTGTGGCTGTGTTTGTTAAGGCGTTAGAGAATGCAGCACCTAGAGAGGAAATAACAACAATTGAATATGGTGGTGCAAGATACCCTCAAGCTGTAGAATGCGCTCCGCAAAGGAGAATTGATATAGCTTTAAGGCAGATGGTTCAGGGTGCTTATTCTAAATGTTTTAATAAAAAAGTGAGACTTGAGAGAACTTTAGCTGATGAAATAATTAAAGCTTATAATATGGATCCAGGATCTCAGGCAATATCTAAGAAATTAGAGTTGGAAAGACAGTCAGACAGTTCTCGATAGTTTTAAATTCTTTTATTCTATGTTTTAAATAAATAAAATGCAGATGGGATTCTCCCCTCACCCCTATGCCGACGCAGTCTACAAAATTAATTCAACGAATCAAAAAGATTATAAGATACTAAAAAAGTATTTTGATAATGAAAAAAAGAAGTGTGTATATTGGAATTATTATTGTTACAATTTTATTAATTGTTAGTGTTGGAAAGTTGACTAATTTTGCTGTGAAATTTTTAGGTACTACTGAAGTTACTGTTATTGACCTTAAGAATTTCCCTGATATCTTTATAGATCCTAATGGAGCAATGAATTTTTATCTTGTATATGATTTTACTGCTAAGAACGTGGTTGAAGCAATAAGAAATAATTTCTTTGCTGAGGCACAGAATTGTTTTGAATTGACTAAACCCAAAAGAGGAAATGAGAAAAGTGAGAATATTAAGCTGACAGATACTTTACAATCTAAATTTGGATCTACTTTGGATGTAGATGATATAGAAGGTTTTTTTGATGGTGATGTCCATCTTGATGTTAACAGTGTTGATAATGTATATTCTGCTAGGGATGAAATTAGGTTTGCTTCTTCGTCTTCATTAGCGCCACAGACAGGATTAACTTATCAAGCAAATGATGATTGGAAAGATAATGTTTTTATACCTCTTGAAAAAAGTTCCATAGGTTATTTCTTTGTGTTTAAGTCTACCCTTAAACAAGGTAATTTTTTTACTAATGCAACACAGAATGATCCAATTAGAATTACATTTTTAGGACAGGAACTAAAAATCGAAGCTGCAACTGCAAACTCAATAACTACCTTTGGTGGAAATAGATTATGGATGAAGGCTGGTGAAAAGGTGGTAACTGATGGAAGAGAGATTGAACTTATCCAAACTAATCCTAGTAAAGCAACTGTGAGTGTTAATGGTGTCATGGATGTTATCGACGTTGGCAGATCAAAATGGATTAGTGGGACTGAAATTTATTTAGACCAAGTCTCAGATGAATCTGGAATTGAGTATGATTCTGCATTACTTGTAGTTGGATCAGAAGCAATAGTAACTGTTCATGATGGTGATCCTTTCTTTGGAGAAAATAAAAATGATCCAACATGGGTATGGAGATTAAGTAGTCTCAATACGAATAATCCTACAATAGGAATTGAATTCAATCTTAATGTAAATAGACCTGATTCAGATTATCCTGGAATAAGTCATCCTTTATATGAAGGTGAACAATTATGTCTGCCTTATGAATATGCTTGTCTTGAATTAGGTGAAATGCAAAGTGATAATCTCTTGAATTATGAAATAAAAGATAATTCTGTTAGTTTGTATGAATCTGATACTGATGCAAATCCAAGCATATCTAATGCTAATGTGATCGATATTGAATCTAAAGGTTCAGATGGATTTAGAATAGGTGAAGCTGTTGCTGATGAATTATTCCTGTATTCAACTGGAAATAGTTTGAAAGTATATAGAAAATCTGCCGGAAAAACTGCTCTTGTACAGGAGATTTCATCTAATACAAATGATGTGTTTAGATTGAACTGGGGTAATGCAAATTTACCTGTTAATTTAGAATGGAGTACTTCTAGTGATAGCGGTAATATTGTAATTGATAATTCGGTTGGAAATGATGTTAAAGTGTACATTGAAGCTACTGGTGATAATAAGGATCAGTTTACTTACTTAGGTAAAGGGGATGGTGATACTACCACAGCTAATGATATATTGTATGGATCTAAAGATATTTCTAATTTTAAGGATGATACTAGAACAGCTTCAGGTATAGTAATTAGAGATCCTAAATCAAGAGCTTCATCTGACAGATTTGAAATGAGTGTACCTGGAACTGCTGATAATTTTAAAGTAGGTGTTGCTGTTGTCAAGAAGTTAGGATTAATTAAACCTAAGGATGTTGGATGTAAATTCAGTACAGTTGATTTTGATGAGACTAGGGAAATAAAAGATCTTACCGGACAGAATCTAATAATTTTAGGAGATGATAAATTAGCTAGAGATTATTTGAATGATGAAATACTTGATTATTATAACAGAAATAAAGGGATAGTTGTGCTTGTTAATAATGGTAGAAATACTGCATTACTTATATTAGGAAAAGATTCATTTGGAATTGAACAGGCTGGTGAAGTAATTGCTAATTTAGATAAGTATAAATTATCAGGTGATATTTATGTTGTAGAGTGACTTTCTCTATTTTCTTCTTTTCTCATATCATAATTTGGAATTGCTTTTGCTTTGTCATTATATAATCCAACATCGTCAGAGTAAAGTGATTTTTCACCATACTTGTCTTTCTTATATTCATCTTTTTTCTTGTCTTCTTCTTTTACATTTCTTTCTGCTTCTGTTGTTATTGATTCTAAGTTTGGTTTTTCACCTTGTTTTATTTCTTGATCTATTATATCTAGAAGTTTACTTTTCCCTAATGTAAATTCTGCTCGTTCTAAATCTGTTTTTGTTATTTCGACTTTGTAAGGGTTTCTTTCTTTAGTTTCATTCTTTTCTATTTTTTCTTCTTGAATACCTTTTAATGTTTTGAGAATATCATCTATTTGTAACTTTGTTAAATATACTTTTTTTTCTGGTTTT
>CAZTRI010000016.1:0-27873 GCA_964616675.1 Candidatus Woesearchaeota archaeon | reverse complement strand
AAAGTGAGGAAGTTGTGGCTGACGAAGAATTTGAAAATGGGAAAGGAATTAAAGTGAGTGTTGTTTCGCAGTAAGGCTTTTAAACCAGTTTATTTGTCCATTTCTATGAAAATAATTGATATCATGATAGATGAGGGTAATTTAATTATACAGACTGAAGAAGGCTTAGGAAAGGTAAAATTCGATGGAAAAATTGACTTAAATAAGTATAAAGGTCTAGAAATAAATTCTTTTGAAGATTTTAAAAAAATTGATACCAAAGTAAGAGATTATATTGAGCTTGCTTTTCTTGATTCAATTGAAAGACCATGGAAGTTTATTAATAAAGATGCTAAACAATTACCAAGACCATTGAGTGTAGTTTACAAAAAAGAAAAAGGTTTCAGTGAATTCTTACTCCTTGCTTTGGATGCTAAGAGCATACTAAAATCTCTATGGATAAATAAGAAAATTAATGAAAAACTTAAGTTTGATGAAGAAGATGATGAAACTATTCTTATGAAGATTCAAGATGAGATTGATAAAATAAAAAACCTTGTTGATTTTAATGTCAGGATAGGAATTAATGTTAATGGAGATGCAATTTACAAAGATGGAAAATATGTTTATTCTAATAAGGTTATGAATGCTGATGAACATTATGATTTTTTAGTTTACTTAACTGAAAGTTATAATCTTGTTTATGTTGAAGATCCTTTTACATCTGAAGATAGAGAAAGTTTTGGAAAATTTATGAAACAAGTTCAAAATGTCACTTTAGTTTGTGGAAAGACAAACAATGGACTTGTTAATAATACTTTTTTAATAAAAAATAAAATAAATATTGAAAATAAAGTGAAAGAAATAAAAGAATTAAAAATTCATCCTATAATGAATTGTGATTCTATTTTAGATTTACATTTTGCTGTTGCTTTTCTTATTCCAATATTAAAACATAATATAATAGATTCTAATATTCATGATGAATATCAACGAATTGAAAGTGAAATAAAGGAAAGTTAGTATTATTTTAATCATAACTAAACGAAAACTATTTAAAGAAAGTAAGAATTAATTTAATTATTCAAAAGGAGGTGAAGATATGGCGGTTGAGTCGCTCGTGACAACAGGAAATTTGATTCTTGATCCGTTATATAGACTATGGTATAGTTTGGTGGGGGTTGTGCCAAGCATAATACTTGCACTACTTATTCTTATCTTAGGATACTGTGTGGCTTACTTGATAGGACATTTAGTAACTTTAGGATTAGATAAGTTGGGATTGACAGCAAGATTGAAAAGAGCTAATTTGATGAAGGTTGCTGGACATACTAATGTTCCTGCTTTAACAGGGGAACTAGTTAAATGGTTTGTCTTTGTGATTTTCTTGACTGAGGCTGTTTCAGTTCTAAACTTAGGTGCTTTGTCATCGTTGCTTGATTCCTTTGTAAGGTGGCTACCAAATGTTTTGGTTGCTGTAGTGGTGTTCTTCGCAGGTGTAGCATTTGTACATTACTTGGATGCTAAGATAAAAGAACATACTTCAATGAAAGGAATGGGAACAATAAGTGCGATCTTGAAAATTATCGTTTACTTCTTGGTAATTGTAATAGGTTTAAAACAAGTTGGAGTAAACGTAGATGTGCTTGAAAACGGATTCTTAATTCTTGTAGCTGCTCTAGGACTTGGGTTAGCATTAGCTCTAGGGATTGGTTTAGGATTAGGACTAAGAAACGAAGCAGAAGGCTGGTTAAAAGAAGCAAAGAAGCACTTATAAGCTTCTTATTTTTTCTTTATTTTTTTTAAATATCTTTGTATGTTGTTCTGAAAAATTTAGTTTTAAATTAAAGATTCTTTCTGTAAAGCCCTTAAAACCCCAAAATTTATAAAGGAGAGAAGTTTCCTTTTTAAACTATGCTAGTTAAAAAATCTAAAGAAGAAACAGCAACTGTTACTGAAGAAAATCAGGAAGGAACAGGTTATGATGAGTATCTGAAGGTTGGTATACACATAGGTACTAAATTTCGAAGTGCTATTATGAAACCTTTTATTTATAGGGTAAGGCAGGATGGATTAGCTATTCTTGATGTTCAAAAAGTAGTTGAAAGGCTTGATGTTGTTGGAAATTTTTTATCAAAATATGAACCTGCAGATATTCTTGTTGTTTGCAGAAGGGAAAACGGATGGAAAACAGTTGAGATGTTTAAGAAATTGACTGGGGTTAAGGTTATTACAGGCAGATATCCCCCTGGAATCCTAACTAACACTCGATTAGGGACTTTTACTGAAACTAAGCTAATATTTGTTGTTGATCCTTATCCTGACAGGAATGCAATTAAAGATGCAGAAAAACTAGGTATTCCTGTTATTGCTTTATGTGATACTAACAATGATGGTAAATCGATTGATTTAGTCTTACCTTGCAATAATAAAGGTAAAAAGAGTCTTGCATTAATATTTATGGTACTGGCAAAGAAGTTTATGCTTGAGAAAGGATTGATAAATAAAGAGTCTGATTTTAAATATAAACTTGAAGATTTTGCTGGTGACTAGATTTACTTCTTTTAAGTAATTAAGACATAAAGTTTATATATTTTTTACTTTTCCATTATATTATGTCTTTGGATGATAAAATGACGGTTATGCAAGTGCGACCGCTATATTCTACTGTTTATCCCTTTAAACCTAATATAAAATTAGAGTCACAACATATACAAACTAAGAAAGATTTTGTTAAATTTATTAAAACTGTTGCAACTAACTGGAAAGATGGAGATTATTTCTTAAGAAATTCACAAGGAACTTTTGCTTATTTTAATTTAGAAGGAAACAAAATTAGATTGATGAGAAAATCTAAGACTGGCAGAGAGTATTTATGTTGGAATCATTTTAAGCCAGATCTTGAAGATGAAAAAGAAGTAAAGAAAAAAGTAACTTTAAGTTCAAAAAAAGTTCTTTCAAGAAAAAAATAATCTTATAAAAAGGTGAACATCTGTGAAAAAGATAATTGTTTTAGTATTAGTATTTTTTTTAATGTGTTTTTTAGTTAATGCTCGAACTTTTACTAGAGACAGTATAACTGTAGGGGATAAGGTTTCTTTTGAGGTAGAAAAAACTGAGAGTAGCAATGTTCGTGAGTTTGGTTTTAGTGCATTACGTTCTTTGTCTCAAGTTAATGTTGAAGCTAAGGATGTTGAGGCTGATGGATTTAATCTCGGAAGAGAAATGAGCAGCTTTGAACTTAGCTGGACTGGTGTTGATAAGTTTGATGTTAATGATGCTTATGTTGTTTTTGTTGTTGATGGAGCAAAATTGAAAGAGATGGATATAAATAAAGATGATATTGAATTAGCACAACGACAAAATGGAGAGTGGGTAAAGGATGAAGCTGAATATGTTAATAGATATGGAAAGGAGTTTTGGTATAAAGCTAATGTGAATGATATTTCTGGTGTTTTTATAGGATATGTTGAAGAGAATAAGAATAGTCCATTAGTAGAAGAGAAAAAAGAAGTAAAAGAGACTAAAGAAAATCAAGATAATGCAGTTACTGGTGAGGCTGTTAGTGAGGGTGTAGAGAGTAATGGTGATACCTTTAATGGTTTTGGAATTGTCATATCAATGATTATTGGCCTTATTGTTTTTGTCAGTGCTTATGTGTACTTCCACAGGCAAGACTTTGGCAAACATGATTTTTCCTGAACAATAATTCTTTTAAATAAACTTTTCTTGAATTTTACTATGGATTTTGGAAGTTTAGAGAATTTCATGAAAGATAAGTTTCTGAATGATAATGGACCAGGAGAATTACCATTCACAAATAGAAAAGGAGAGTTTGTCGGAGGTATTGTACCTAAGTCTGATTTTGCACTTTCATGTGCAGCTTGGTTGTATAAAGAAATAGGTGATAGGAAATTCTGTGGCACTTATGTTGTTTTTGTTGAGGATGAAAATGTTAAAAATATTGTTGTTGGTAATGGTTTTTTCAGAACTCATTTCGGGGTTGTTAGAGTTGATGAGGATCTGATGAAGAAAGTTCTTGGATTTGAAGGTGTTGAACAGAATGATTCTTTGTTTAAAGATAAATTAGATGGATTTATTAGTTTTTTACAATTTGTTTCTAAATCTTATTTAAGTAACATTAAAATATTACCCATTGTTATGAACTCTTGGAATGAAGATTTAACTGAATTCTTTTTTGAATTAAATAATATAGGTTTTGTTGCTGTTACTGACTTAACTAGATTCTCTGATACAAATGAGTCAGTTGTAAAGAGTCTTGATAAACGCGTAAGTGAAATAGACCATACTATTATTGAACATGTGCTTAATCTAGACAAGGATAGTTTCTATGATTATGTTAAGAACAAAAAAATATATCAGAAGCACGCTGTTGTATTTTTGATAGAACTTGCTAAATGGAAAAAAAGAAAGCCTGTACTCTTACAATATGTAAACTCATGCAGGCTTGATCCTAGTATTGGGGCTGCTGTTGGGACGGCAAGTATTTTGCTGTAACAGATGCAAGGTTTTCATCATCACTTATTGTCTGCAGTACAGATTCCTTACTCCTAGCTTTGATTAATTTGTTTTTTATTTTTAGTATTGTTCTTAGTTCTCTTGTAGCTTTAGTGAAACTATCTAAACTTTCTCTTAATGTGTTTGTATAGATCATTTCTTCTTTTGTTGTCTCGTATGCTTTCTCTAACTGTCTAAGCTTTTTCTTTTCTAGTTCTTTTGCATGATCTATCAGTTCTTCATAAGCTTGTGCTTGAATTCTTATTGTTCCTTCATCAGCTTGCAATAATTCCTTACATTCTTTATCATTTGATAGTCTTTTTCTAGCTAAATACTGCTTATGATCTCCTTCCCAGATAGCTCTATAATTACTTCCATTCCCAACAAAACCTTTTTCGTAAAGATCTGTTTCTACAGATTCAATAGTAGATTGTAAAGCTTCTTGGTCAGCTACAGAAACATTAACATCGGCTCTTTTTAGTGTTATCTTTATTTCTGCTGATTTTATGATGGAGTCTATCTCATTTCTGTATCTTTCCATTAACCCCTCAACGTCTTCTTGTGGCTGCAGTTTTGTCACTCTATAAAAAATTCTATGAACAAGCGATGTGTCTGCTCTAACTGATCTGCCAATATTGTTTGCTGTTCTACACAGCATGTCTATTCTTTCTTCTAAAGTGGTTGTTTGTATCATGTAAAATATATAAGGATTCAAAATTAATATGTGTTTACCATGAAAATCCGAAAAAAACTACAGAATTGTTGAGTTATAGTAGTGAAAATGCTATTTTTGGCATGTGTAAACAAACGCAGGCGGAATATTAATTAAGGTAAAATCAAGATCAACATTGGAGAAAATCCCTTTTAATTCTTTCAAATGTATAGGCGAATACCGAAATTCTATGTACTTGCCTTCTGGTTTTATAATTAAACTTACTGCTTTAAGGATTCTGTCCACTGTTTTTTGTGGTAATAAAGTATAAGGAAGTCCAGAAATAACAAAGTCTACTTCGTTAATATTGTTTTTAATTAAATGGGTCTGAAGGTTTGCTGCATTATCATTGACAAGTATTAATCTCTTATCATTAATTTTGTTGAGTTTATTGAATCTTTTTTTATCCAATTCAAATGAAATCAGTTTTGTATCATGCTTCATTCTTTTTAGAATCTCTTTTGTCATACAACCATCACCAGCACCTAGTTCTATGATATATTTTGCATTTGGGAAGTTTACTTTCTTTAATATATTGCCAGTAAGAAATTTTGAACTGTTTGCTATTGCACCACGTGTTTTCATTCTCATTAATATTGTTTTTAACATAAATTTTTGCTTTGTTTCTTATTTAAATATTTATTTGTGTTGAAAAGATTTATAAGCAAGATATAGTCGTTGGTTTGTATGGACTACGTTGTTATTCTTGGCTTGGTTGCAGCTACATTTACAACTTTAGCTTATTTGCCACAAGCTATTAAAGCTTGGAGAACTAGATCAACTAAAGATCTTTCCTTTGGGATGTTCTTGATGTTTGCTATAGGGGTATCACTCTGGTTAATTTATGGTATTTTAATTAAAGATATCCCTTTGATTGCAGCTAATGCTGTAACTTCTGTGCTTGCTTTTTCAATTTTAATAATGAAAATTAGATATGGTTAACCAAAGTAACTTTCTTTGTCTTCACTTTGATTTGGTCCTAGTTTCTTGCTCTGTTCCATGTATTTTTTAAGATTTTCTTCAAACTTTTCTGCAATCTTTAATAATGGTTTAATGTCAATTTTTATTTTTAAATAACTATCTAATGCTTCTACTACTTTTGATGCTGCTTTTGAATCAGGGAAGTTTGTATGTGTCTCAGCAAATATACATGTTATTGGAATATTTTTTGCCTTTAAGAACAAAGTTGCTGTAACTCCCATGATAAGTCCATCTTCGATTGGTTTAACATCTTTTAACTTACTTTTTGTTGAGAAATAATATGTTTTGATTTCCTCTGTTTGTGTAGGTGTTCCCTCTAATGCAATTATTTCCTTTGCACTAATTGTCTTTGCAAGATCTAATATAACGTCAGCTAACTTCCATTCTATACCTCTTATCTCTGATAAAGATTGAATTATAATCAAGTTGTGCTTCTTGTTGTAGTAAATTGTTATTGGTCTGATTAGTTTTCCTTTGTGAATTGCTGCTAATGGGGTTATTCTTTCAGACTCAATATAACCTATCTCTTCAATATCAAGATGTTCAAGTAAAAATTTAGTAGCAATTGTACTTACGAGTCCAACACTAGGAAATCCCTGGATTATTGTGCATCCTTTTGGTCTCTTTTTTAATACATACTTCATATTTATTAAACTAATTCTCCCATATATAAGCTTTACTCAATTTGGTATAATTCCATGAAAAGTTTTATTTCTTGAGCTAAATCATGGCTGACTTTGAATAATTCTATCTTTTCTTCCTCTATTTTTTCTGCCATAATAAACTTTTTGTAGAATTTGTGCCTCAGGCTGTCATTTTGAAAATCATCAGAATTATTTGTTATCAATGTAGACTTGAACCTTACAGAATGGATGGCGTTTTGCAGTTTTATTTTTTTTCCATCTTTTTCAACTTCAATATCCTGAATATTATAACTGTAGAATGTTAGATCTATTTTCCATAAGAAATAGTCAGTCCTTTTCCACTTGCATGTCCAATTTATTTCAATAGTTTTGCCTCGTGGCTTCATCTTTTCAGCATAATGTGTCTCTTGGAGATTAAAATCTTCACCTATCAACCATTCATGAAGTTCTTTGTACATTCTTGCCATGTCTAATGAACCTTTCCATTTGAATTTAACTTCTTCATAAACTACTTCTGATTCTGGCATCTTTTAATACATCTCTAATTTTTTCTTGACTGACTGGTATAGCATAGTTACTTCCTTTGCAGTTACTTTAATATACTTCTTTTTGATGATTGGTGTTTTGAAATATTTAATGTATTGATCTAACATCCATAATTTGAAAGGACTGCTACTCCATTTCTCAGCATAATCTACCTTTATGAATCCTTCGAATAGTATTGAAATATCACCGCTATCCATTACTCCTGCTTTTGTTTTGACTTTGTTTATCTTTTCAAACGTCATTGTAACTTTGATTCTGCCTTTAACAAAATCATCAATCTCTTTAAAACCTAAAAATACTGATGTAATATTATTTCCGTACTGGTCTGTCCTTCCTTTCTGCTGTTCTTCTGCAAATATGTAACCTAAACTTATGAGTTTTTTGTTAATAAACCGATATATATCTTCAGCATTGAAAACACCTTTTCTTATAGCAAGTACAATCTTACCTGCTTTCATCTCCTTAACCATGGTTTTTAATTCCTTATTTATATTTTATAAACATTTGCTTTTTCAAAAGCTTTTTAATACTTTGGATGCATTGTTTTTTCTATGGACTGGAGAACGTTGAATCTTGAGAAGACTAAAGAAGATCTTAAGAATAGTGTAGATGAAAGTTTATTAATAATCAGAACTATTGAAGCTATTGATGAACTTGATAGCTCTATAAACAAACTTGTTGTTGTGCTTAGAGAATGGTATGGTTTGTATGGCCCTAGAGCAAGTATGGTCAAAGAGCAGGATTCTTTTTTGAACGCAGTTGACTTAGCTAAAAAGGAAGACATGACTTCTGAACTTCTTAAGTCAGATGATATTAAAGAATTAAAACTTTTAAGAAGTGAAATACTTAAGTTGAAAGAACTTCAAGAAGAGTATAAAAATTATCTTGAGAAAGTAATGAAAAAGTACTGTAAGAATTTACTGGATTCGGCTGGAGTTATAGTTGGTGCGAGGTTGATTAAACTTGCAGGTTCACTTGAAGATCTTGCTAAGATGCCATCATCTACAGTACAAGTATTAGGTGCTGAAAAAGCATTGTTCAGACATCTTAAGACAGGAACTAGATCACCTAAATTTGGTGTTTTATATTTTCACTCTGATGTGAGTCAGGCTAAGGAAGGTGACAAAGCTAAAGTTGCACGAAAAATTGCATCTAAAATTTCAATTGATACGAAAAAGGATTTTTACGGAAAATGAAAGAAACAAAATTTACAGGAATTTATGAGCAATGGAGTAAACAGAAAAAAATGTTATTTACTGAAAGTTGTGATAAACAAACGTTCTTTGATGATAAGCTTTATGATGGGAAGTACAGATTCTTTGAACCTAAGAGAAGTAAACTAGCTGCAAGCATAATGAAGAATGTTAATGAAATTAATTTGAAGAAAGGAGATGTTGTTTTGTACTTGGGTGCTGCGCATGGTTATACCTCTTCTTTTATTTCTGATATAGTAGGGGAAAAAGGATTTGTATTTTGTGTAGATCATGCGCCAAGAGTTGTAAGACAATTGTATTTTATATGTGAGAAAAGACAAAATATGATTCCTATACTGGCTGATGCATCAAAACCAAGAGAGTATGCAAATAGAATGCCTAAACTTGTAGATTATGTTTATCAGGATATTGCACAGAAAACCCAAGTTGAAATATTCCTGAAGAATGTGGATATGTTCCTTAAACCTAAAGGCTATTGTTTCTTAGCTGTAAAAGCAAGATCAGTTGATGTAACACAGAAACCAAGAAGTGTCTATAAGGTTGTTGAAGAAGAACTTAGAAAGTATATGAGGATTGTTGCTAAGGTTGAACTGGATCCTTTTGAAAAAGATCATTGTGCCTTTATTTGCCAGAAAAAGTAGGGTCTCTAATGCGAAAGATTTAAATTGGCTTTGGTCTTACCATAATAGGTGTGGTAATGAGGGGCGGAAAAGGACAATCAAAATCTTTGGAAGAACTGCGTAGAAGGTTTAGAGTAACAAAAAGGGCTATAAAAGTTGGTGAAAGGACTGTTCTAGAGAATTGTTTAGATGAACCTGATTTGGCTACGTTAGAAAAAATTATGTCTGAAAGGACCGGCTATACTTTTGAGAGGTTAGCTAATGAAGTAGATTTTAGGACATCTGGAATTATTGTTAAAGCTAGTCCTCCTAATATGGATAATGCTACATTGACTACTGCTTCATCTGGATCAAGAAGAAGCTATGTGTTCCCAGGTGGTAAGGTTGATCCAAGAAGGATTCCGTTCAGTGCCTTTCTTTTTGCAGAATTCTGGCAACAAAATGAAAGTGTCTACATGGCTGAAGTGTTTACTGGAAAAGATAAATATAATGCTGCTCTTGTTAGAGTACTTGATAGAGGTGATTCTGGAAGTTCTGGTTTTATTGAACCTTTAGAAGAGTTAGGAAGAAGGATTGATCATGTTTTTGATGATGGGCTGACCGAGGTTAGGACTGAACTTTATAGAGAAATGGAAGAAGAACTCGGTATGAGAAAAGTAAGCAGGAGAACTGAAAGAAGATTAGCTGAGATATCTAAAAAATTAAAAGGAAAAGTGAAGTTGAATTCTGATGAAGAAAGATTCCTAATTGGGAAGGAAATTTTTTTATCTGGTGATGGAGAAACTTCTATTGCTTATGTAAGAGGAGCTGAACCTGTCGGTGTTTATTTGGATCTTTATAGAGTACCTATTCAAGGGTCTGATGAGGTAGCTAAGAAGTTGTTTGTGTCTTTGAATTACCTGCTTGATGTTGATGGTTCGTGGGAGGATGTTGATAAAACTGTTAAAGATGGTTATAGAAGAAAAGGGCAAGCTGAGGTTACAGGGGTTAGATGGGTTTCTTTAGTTGAAGTTGCTGCTCCTGGTTATGATAACTTATACTTAGATAGCGTTCATTACATGGCGAGAAGATTAAGTGCGCAGGGAAAGGTTAGAGTTGAGGCTAGGGAAGGTTATGTTGGTGGAGGAAAGTCTCCTACTGAGAGAGCTGAAGTTGTTTTGCCTGATACTTTTGGTAATGGTATTGGAGTAAAAATGGTAGCTTCCTATAGTGGAAAATAATATTTTATTCTATACTTTGAAGTTTAGCAATACTTATAAAACATTAATCAACTAACTTATTCTATGCTTGAAAAAGGTTTAAAAATTGTTTTTGGATTATTTCTTATTGTATTTGGTTTATATCTACTTGTGAGATGGTGGGGTCACTTTGCAGTGATACTGAAAGGTTTTATTCCAGTTATTGTTGTTCTTTTAGGATTAATAGTTGTATTATTTGGATTTGAGAAATAATGGTGTTAATAACTATCAGAGAGGTGATATATTTAGTAGCAGCTTCTTTTGTAGTTGGTTATATATTTTCTGGATATGTTAAAAAACCTAGTAAAGATGTAATTGACCAATATAATACTGGTTTTAGTTGGGAGAATCTGAAATTTGCTACTATGATTGCTACTCCAGGAATAGTTTTACATGAACTTGCGCATAAGTTTGTTGCTATGGGATTTGGATTAAATGCTGTGTTTGAGATCTGGCCAACTGGATTAGCTGTAGGAGTAATATTGAAACTTTTAGGTTCTGGTTTTATGCTTCTTGCCCCTGGTTATGTTTCTATTTTAGGTGTAACAAGTGGTTTGCAACAGGTTTTGATTTCTTTTGCAGGTCCTGCAGTTAATTTATTATTATGGTTAGGGGCTAGCCATTTTGTTAAACGCAAAAACAATTTGTCAAGAAATCAAGCTATTGGATTATTTGTAATTGCAGAAATGAATAAGTGGTTGTTTATTTTTAATATGTTACCGCTTCCTCCACTAGATGGGTATAAAGTTTTCAGCGGATTATTTAGTCTAATTTTTTAAGTTCTTCTTCAAGTTTTTCTATAGATGATTTTAAATTTGTAATTCTTTTTTGATTGTTTTCTAGTTGAAGAACTTCACCACACTCTTTACATAAAAACTGATTTTCTAATGCTTCTTCTGTTCCTATTCTTGTGCAGTTGTTTGGACAAGTATATATTTCTTGAGATGTTTCTTTTTCTAAGATACTTTTTAGTTTGTTTAGCTTCTCACGTTTAAGCTTGCCTATTGAATACTCCATTTCAGGTTCATTTAAAGTGAGGTAGTAAATATACCATCCTTTTTTCCTGTCCTTTTTCCTGTTTGTTGAAAGAAGGTTATGCTTTTCAAACTGGTAAATTGTGTTCCTTAATGCCTGAATGGGGATTTTTAGAGCTTCAGCGATTTCATACTCATTAACGTCGTCTTTACCCCTAAGAAAACTGTGAAGTTTAAGCCCTACTGGTCCTGCGATCTCCAAAATCATCTCTTCAATCTGTTTTTTTGTCGGTTTCATTTTTAAGCGCAAGTATAAATTATTGATAAAAGGATATAAAAACCTTTTTCTTTTGCTTAAAAAGAGGATTTTTATCTGTTTTGGAGTTACACGGCTTACGTTTAAGGTATACGTATGATTGACTGTTTTTTTAGTTTTGCCCTTTTCTTACTTGATAGTAATAAGAAAACCTTTTTAATCAATAATGAATTAAAATATATATTAAAAAAGGGGTTGATGTGGAATGAGTTTATTTGGTTCAAAAGATGAAAAAAAAGAGATGCAGAGGCTTGATCTTGGTTCTTTGCCACCTTTACCAGAATTTCCGACTTTAGATTCAGTTTCTAGCTATACGCCTACTGTGAGTAGACCTACAATGGTTCCACCAAGATCTAATTTTGAAGTGCCTGCTAGAGCTCCAATGCCTAGGCCTCCAATGCCTTCTAGAGTTCCTAGCATGATGGAGGGTGAAAAACCACTGTTTGTTAAGATTGATAAGTATAGAAATGCCTTGAAGGCTATTGATAATCTGAAAGCAAAGATTAGGGAAGCTGAAGGTGTTTTGGCTGAAGTTAATTCTGTAAGGCAGCAAGAAGACCAGAAGTTAGAGGAGTGGAGAAGGGATTTGAAAGATATTAGGGAAAAATTGCTGACTATAGATCAAAATCTGTTTGAGGTTTAAGGATGTCTAAAAAAATCATTAAGAAAAAACTAATTCCTGTACAGAAAGTCGAGGGTGGAGGAGAGATGCATTTAATGATTGGTTCTCCTTTAACTATACGAAGAGAACTTCTTTCTGGTGCTGTTAGTGTAACTAAATTAATGAGAAATTATGAGACTTTAAAATTGTTAAAAGAGAGGAAGGGGAACATTTTTACTAAGTTAGATTTATTAATGAAAGATATTAGAAGGGAGTTTGGAAATATAGAGAGAGAACATCTCCCTGAATTTAAACAAGAATGGACACAAATGCTTGAAAATGAAACAACTATTTCTAGAGCCGAAGTTAAAGAGTTTGTTAAGGAGAAACCTAAACAGGTGAGTGAGATGGATAGGATTAATAAAGAACTTGATGATATAGAAAAGAAGTTATCTGCTATAAGTTAATTATATTTTTCTAGCAAATACCAAAAAAGCTGTATGTCCTAACATCTGATGTTTTGGTCTGCATATATTCTTATCAATAACCCATTCTCGTTCAATAACTTCAATTGTTTTTTCTATGAAGAATAATCCCCTGCTTGTTTCTATAAATTCCTTTGCCTGTGTAATCTGCGGAACGTAAACAACTAAATAAGCACCAGATTTCATTACTTCATATGCTTTCTTTCTTACTTCTTCTGGATTTGGAAGATCTAATACAACTAAATCTACATTTTTTTCCTGTATTCCTTTTGTTATATCCCTTTCTTTTAATGTTACGTTATTGCATTCAAAGTTCTGGATATTTTTCTTTGCTATTTCATAATGGTCTTTTCTTATTTCATAAGAATATATGTGTTTTACGAATCTTGCTAAATGTAATGTTAATGCTCCATTTCCTGTCCCTGCTTCTATAACTACTGAGTTTTTATCTATGTTTGTGTTTGCTAGTATCATACCTATGTCTTTGTTTATCATTATCTGTGGTCCTCTTTTTATTTTTTCTAGGTTGTCATTGAAACCAGCATTCATTACTTTTAGTTTTTTACCTTTGTTTGTAACTACTTCTTTTTTTGTTAGAATGTCCTGCTCTTTTACTTGTCCTGCTTCTGTGTGGACGTCTCCAGAATCGTAATAATATTTACTATCTTCACTTACTAATACTTTTTTGTATTTCATAAAATAAGTTAAATTAGAAAAGGATTATAAATGCTTCGATTTTATTTCCTTCAACTTTAATAATGCTAATAATGTAGTTGCTAACATATCTGAAGTTTTGAATTCATTTTTTTCTATCATTTCTATCAATTTATCTACCTTGACTTTTATTACTTTAACATCCTCACTTTCGTCTAATTTTTGTTTTGAAACTTCCATAACATTTCTAGCTAAGAATGAATGAGTAATTTTATTTGTTCTACCTGGTTTAACGTAAATTTCTCCTATGTATTCTAATTTTTCAGATTCATATCCAGTCTCTTCTAGAAGTTCACGTTTTGCAGCTTCTTCTTTAGATTCTTTTTTATCAATGTAACCTGCTGGCAGCTCAAGAAGAAATTTGTCATGAACATATGATTTATTTTTAACAAGAAGAACTTCATTGTCTTTAGTTATTGCAAATATGCAGCAACCTGGTGTTGTTTCCAATATTATTCTTGATTCTATCTTTCCATTATCTAACTCTACTTCGTCCTCTCTCACTTTACAGATTGGATTCTCTGTTATGTATCTTGTTTTTATAGTTCTTTTTATTGGCATTATCTTGTTAAGGAGAAAAGGTTTTTAAGGTTTGTTGTATCCCACATATTATGGTAATTTGTTTAGGGATTGAATCAACTGCGCATACATTTGCTGTTGGAATTGTCGATGATAAAGGAAATATATTAGCTGATGCTAGAGATACTTTTACAACTGAGAAAGGAGGTATTATCCCTGCAGAGGCTCAGAAACATCATAGGGATTTTAGTAATAAATTATTAGAGAAAGCACTAATCGATTCTAAATTAAATTTTAAAGATCTTGATTTTATTGCATATTCTAAATCTCCAGGACTTGCTCCATGTCTTTCTGTAGGAAGAGATTTTGCTGTTGAACTTGCTAAAAAGTATAAGAAACCTTTAGTGGGAGTTAACCATATTATTGGACATTTAGAAGAAGGGAAATTCTTTACTGATGTTAAAGATCCTGTTTTTGTTTTTGTTTCAGGTGCTAATACACAGATAATTGCTCATGAAGCTTGCAAGTATAGGATATTCGGGGAATGTTTATCTATAGCTTTAGGAAATGTACTTGATAAGTTTGCAAGAGAATTAGAATTAGGATTTCCTGGCGGTCCTAAAATAGAGGAATTAGCTAAGAAAGGGAAATTTGTTGAACTGCCTTATACTGTTAAAGGAATGGATGTTGAATTTTCTGGAATATTAACTAAATGTAAACAATTGTATAAACAAGGTGTGAAGAAAGAAGATCTTTGCTATTCATTACAAGAAACTTTGTTTTCAATGCTTGTTGAAATAACTGAAAGAGCAATGGCACACTGTAATAAAAAAGAAGCTTTACTTATAGGGGGTGTTGCTGCTAATAGAAGATTGTGTGAGATGCTTGAGATAATGTGCAAAGAAAGAGGTGCTAAGTTTTATGCATGTCCTTTGAAATATTCAGGCGATAACGGTGTGCAGATTGCTATTGCAGGATTGAAAATGTTTAAAGTCAAACAAGGATTAGTTGATCCTGATAAAGCTGATTTTGATGATTCTGAGAGAGTTGAAATGGTCGAGACAAAATGGATTTAAAAGAACATTTATGGTATTTGGGATTTTTAGTTTTAGTAGTACTATTTTTTTATTCTCCTCACTTACATCTTGATCTTTATCCTAATACACAATATTTTGAAGATGGAGGTGTGAGTGATTTACAGAAACATTTTGCACCTAGTATTTTTATGATTAAAGAAGGAAATTATTTCTGGAATGATTATAGTTTTGGAGGAGAACCTTTCTTTGGAATTCCTAATAAGTTTACATTTTATCCATTCTTGTTAATATTTCTTTTGTTTGATAAAATAAGCTGGATTGCTAATTTGTCTATTTTATTTCATTTACTTTTAGCTGCTATATCTATGTATTTTTTAGGATTAAGAATATTTAATGGAAAGAAAGAGGAAGCTACTATTGCTTCTATTATGTTTGTTCTAGGTGGTTTTATGTTTTCTGTTGATTATTTGAATTATTTAGATTTTCTTTTCGCTTATTCTTTACTGCCTTTGATTTTATTATTTTATTTTAATATAGGGAAAAGTAAGAAAAATATATTATTTTGTAGTTTGTTTTTAGCACTCCAGTATTATTCCGGAGCAATCGAAATATTTCTTTTAACTTCTACTTTAATATTTTTACTTACTGTTTATTTTGTCCTGAAACGAGAAAAATTAGTTGTTCCTGTTTTAATTTTATATTTACTTTGTTTTGCTTTAATAGCACCTAAGCTTTTGTCGGATCTAGATTTTGTTAGTAAAAGTTCAAGAGAAGGAGCAGGAATAGATCATAAATTTCCAGGACCTTTCTTTCCTACTTTTGGATCTGTATTTAGTAGACTAACCAATATCCCATCTGGTTATCAGCCACCAGATGTTGATATTACTATTGGGGTATTTGGACTGGTTTTGTTATTGCTTAGTTTAGGAAAGACTAGATTAGATTTTGTGAAATTTTTATGGTTTTTAGTTCTTATTTCTTTTTTGTTAACCTTAGCTACACCACTTTATACTTTAGTGCATAAGTTGCCACTCTATTCTAAGATGTCTTACATTAATAGATTTATGTTATTCTTTGCAGTTTCTGCGTGTTTTTTAGCTGGTTATGGTTATAGGTTTTTGAAAGAGAAATTGAATTTTAAATATTTATTTTTTGCTGTATTAGTTTTATTATTAAGTAGTTTTTATTTTCTAGGATACTATCAAAGAGATTTTGAGAATTTTGATGCTAAATTAGATAAAGTTCCTGTTTTAGAATTTATTAAAGCTCAAGATGGTTTGTTTAGAGTGTTTTATTTAGATGTTTTAAGTAAAGAAGCTGGGTTTATAGACTGGAGTTTTAATAGTTATTTATTGAGGAATAAGATTCATAATGTTGATGGTTATGATGGAAACATTGTTGTTCAGGATTATGTAAAATTTTTAAAGAAGATGAAGAATAACCAATTGAATTTATTTGGATTGTTGAATGTTAAATATTTAATTTCTGAAAATAAGATTCCTGGATTAGATTTAGTTAAAAAGTTTGAGACTTGCAATGATTGTTTACCAAAACAGATTAATGGACCTTATTTATATTTTAATCCTTTATTTAGGGAAAGGGCTTATATTGTTGATCATGCTATTTTGTTCTTAGATGAGGATTTAATGTGGAAGGCACTTTATGATGAAAGATTTAATGAAAATAAGAATCTAGTTTTCTTCTCTGCTAATAATTATTATGGAGATAGAAAGATATTTGATGCTGTGGTTGAAAATAAAAATGATTATATTAAATTGAATAAATTTATGGTTAAGGATGAAGGTGGGAAAGTTGAAATTAATGGGAAAGACAGAAAAAGGATTTATAGTTTTGATAAAATGGAGAAAGGATTTTTGGTATTAAGTGAGAACTTCTGGAATTATGGCAACTGGAAAGGTGAGAAATTGTATAAAGTTAATGGAATTAATACAGGAATTATATTAAATAATAAAGATGGAGTCGAGTTAAACTATTTCCCAACTAATTTGGTAATTGGTGTTGTTGTGCTGATATTTGTTTTAAACTTGATTTGGTTTATGTGGAAAAGAATTTAAATAACTTTCAATTTAATTAACTTATGATAAAAGCGGTGATCTTTGATTTATGGAATACTTTAGCTGTAAAAAATATTAAAGTTGAGGAGGTTCTATCTAAACATTTTGGAATTAAAAATTGTGGCTGTAAAGATTATGAGAAAGCTGTGCAGTCTAATAAATGGAAAACTGAAGAAGGAATGGCTAAAGGGTTTTTGAAATACTTTAACTTACCATTAACTAAAGAAAATATTAAGTTTGTTGTTGATACTTTTGATATAGGAATAAATAGAGCAACTATTATACCTGGAATGAAAGATTTAGTAAAAAAGGTAAGGGTAAATTATAAAACAGGAATACTTTCTAATACCACAATATTTGAGTCTAGAATAATTTGCTGTAAATATTTTTTAAGTCCACTATTTGATGTGGAAGTTTATTCATGGCAGATTAGTTCTTTAAAACCTGATTTTAAGAATTATAGATTTATATCTGGAAAATTAAAAGTTAAACCTTCTGAATGCGTTTTTATAGATGATACTAAGGTTAATGTAGAGGCTGCTAAAAGACTAGGAATGAAAGGAATCCATTTTAAGAATCTCAAACAATGTAAAAATGAACTGAAGAAATTAGTTATTAAAGTATAGTAATCTTTTTATAGTTATTTTTAATAGTTTTTTTATGCCAAATTTTAATGACGTTAATCGAGCTATTTTAAGGGATCACCATTACCCAGTACCTTATGGATTGTCTAGAAAAGAATTAGTTGATGCTGCAGATGATTTTATTAATTTTATTTCTTTACCTCCTGAAGTTTTACAAAGATTTGAAGGTGTAGCTTTAAGTCCTGAAGATAGAGGTTCTCATGTAGGTTACAGACATAGAAGTAGACAAAAAGGACATGATGATAAAGTCTATGTCCATTATCACGCTAAATTTGAAGAACTTTTTGGAGATGCAATAAGAGATACAGGTGAAGTTGGAGAAAGATTTGTTGTTTCAGCAAGAAGAGTTTATGATGAAGCAAAGAAAAGTCTTGGAATCGTAGTTGATGCTTGTAAGGATAGATATCCTGAATTTGAAGATAGATTTTTGTCTGAAAATAGTCATTATTTCTTGAGATTCTTGGCTTACTTAAGAGGAAGTAAGTTACTTGCTAATGGACATTATGATAGGGGTGGTGCTACTTTGGCTATTGCAGAAAGTGTACCTGGATTAAGAATGGGTACAAATGAGGATAATCTTACTGAAGTTGTACATACCGAAGGAACTGCTCCTTTCTTTGGAGGATTAGAACTTAGAAATTATTTTCCACCAACATGGCATGATGTAGTTGATAAAGGATCTTATTATAATGATCAAATTGCTAGATGGGCAATTGTTTTCTTTGCTGATAAACATCTAAAGAAAGGCGTATCATTTGAGGAAGCACATACTCCTTTGAGATAGGATAGCTAAACCTTTAAATATCTATAATTTATTCTTACTTTATGCTTACTGATAAAGAACTTAAAAAGAAGTTTAAGGAAGTCGCTTCTAAGGATTATAAGAAATATTATCCTGTAAAATTATTAGAAGGTAAAGGATTCTCTAGAGCAAAATGTGAAACATGTGGAACTTATTTCTGGAGTTTGGAAAAAAGAGAAGTATGTGGAAATTCACCTTGTAGTGGAGGATTTACTTTCATAGGAAAACCATTTACGAAAAATAAAATGGATTATATTGAAGTATGGCAGAATTTTTCAACTATGTTTGAGAAATTTGGTTATAAACCTATTAATAGATATCCTGTTGTTGCAAGATGGAATCCTACTATGGATTTTACTATTGCATCTATAGCTGCTTTCCAGCCTTACGTTGTTTCTGGTGAAGTTGAACCTCCTGCAAAGAAATTAGTTATCCCACAGTTTTGTTTAAGATTTGGAGATATTGATAATGTAGGATTAACTGGGCATTTTACACTTTTTGTTATGATAGGACAGCATCAGTTTGTCAGCAAAGAAGAATGGGATCAGGAAAAAGCTTTCAGTGATCTCTATGAATGGTTTGTAAAAGGAATTGGATTAGAAAAAAAAGATATTGTGATACATGAAGATGCCTGGGCTGGTGGAGGAAACTTTGGACCTTGTATGGAATTTTTTTCTGGTGGATTAGAATTAGCTAACCAGGTTTATATGATGTATGAACAAACTGCTAATGGTGATAAAGAATTAAAATTAAAAGTACTTGATATGGGAATGGGTCATGAAAGAAATGCGTGGTTCACTTTAGGAACTATAAATCCTTATGAAGCAACCTTTCCAACTGTATGTAAAAAATTATATGAAGTTACTGGAGTTAAACCTGATAAAGATTTATTGAAAAAATTTATGCCCTATGCTGGGAATTTAAATATTGATGAAATAGATGATATTGATAAAGAATGGGAAAAGATTTCTAAAATTTTGAAAATTGATAAAGAAGAATTGAAAAATAAGATTTTACCACTACAAGCTCTTTATTCTATAGCAGAACATTCTAGAGCATTATTAGTTGCATTAAATGACGGTGCAATTCCCTCTAATGTTGGTGGAGAATATAACTTAAGAGTTTTATTTCGTAGAGCTTACGGGTTTATAAAACAATATAAGTGGAATATTGATTTAGGTGAGGTTTGTGAATGGCATGCTTCATATCTTCATCCTTTATTCCCTGAACTGAAAGAAAATTTAGATTCTGTAAAAAAAATACTTGAAGTTGAGAAAGAGAAGTATGAACAAACTAGAATTAAATCAGGACAGATTATAGAAAGATTGATTGCAACAGGTATTAATGAAGATAAATTAATTGAAGTTTATGACTCTAACGGTATTCCTCCTGAATTGATTAAATCAGAAGCTGCTAAAAAAGGAATGAATGTTGCGATTTCAGAAGATTTTTATAAAAAAGTCAGTGAAAGGCATGAGAAGAAGACACAAGAACATGCTACTAGAGGAAAGACTTTTATTGAAGATTTTGAGAAACTACCTGCAACTAAATCTCTTTACTACGATGATTATAAATTAATTGAGTTTGATGGAATAGTTTTAGGTGTTAAAGATAATTTTATTGTTTTAGATCAAAGTGTTTTTTATCCTACTTCTGGTGGACAATTGCATGATGTTGGTTATTTGAATGACTGTGAAGTTGTTGATGTTTTTAAGCAAAGTGATAAGATAGTTCATGAAGTTAAAGATTGTAAGTTGAAAGTAAAAGAGAAAGTACATGGTAAAGTAGACTGGAAATGGAGAGAACAATTAGCTATTCATCACACTGCTACACATGTAATCAATAATGCTGCCAGACAAGTTTTAGGGAAACATCTTAATCAGGCTGGTGCTAAGAAAACATTTGAGAAGGCACATATTGATGTTACACATTATAAACCTATTAATGAAGAAGAACTGAAGAAGATTGAACAGACTGCTAACGATATTGTGAAAAGGAATATTACTGTTGAGAAGAAGTTCTTGAAAAGAGATGAAGCTGAAAAAAAATATGGGATGAGTATTTATCAGGGTGGAGCTGTTCCTGGAAAAGAACTCAGGATTGTAAATATTCTTGGTTGGGATGTTGAATGCTGTGGTGGAACACATTTGAATTCTACGTCTGAAATAGGCGGAATAAAATTATTAAGGGCTTCCAAAATTTCTGATTCTATTGTAAGAATTGAATTCGTTGCAGGACCTAAAGCTAAAGAAATTGTTAATGTTGAGGGAGATTTACTTAAAGAAGCAGCTTTACTTCTTCATTGTGATCCTGATGAAGTACCTGGACGAGCTGAAGAATTATTTAAACTTTGGAAGGATGTTGTTAAGAAAGGAAAGAAAACTGAATTGAAATTAATTTCTAAATCTAAATTTGAAGGCGATGCTTTGAAAAGAACTGCTGAGATTTTAAAAACTCAACCTGATTACATTATTAAAACAATTAAAAGGTTTAAAGATGAGATAGGTTTATAAATTTTCCCTTCTAATCATAATTTAAAATGCCAAAGTGGAAAGTTGATGAAGAATTTTTGGAGTATGTGTTGTCTAATCTTGATTTAAATGATATACTTATCAATTCAAGGAGTGGGCCTCTTGATAAACTTAAAGAGCTTGCTGATTGTTTTGATGAGATGAAAATCGGAACACGTTTTGGTAGGTCTATGTATCATAAATTACATAATAATCCAGATTTGAAATTTAACTATGCTGAGTACAAAATGAGAGTTGCTTTAAACTAGGATTATAAAAAAGAAAAAAATTATTTGGTTCTCTTCAAGAAAGCTTTTAGTTTGTCAATATTTTCAGTATATGTTGTTTTCCTTCTATAATCAAAAGGTATATTGTTTTCAATTGCGTCTTTCTTTGTTAACTTAACTGCATGTAATTCTTGCATAGAGAAACCTCTTGCTGCTCTCATATCTTCTCTGTTAGAAACTAATGGTGTTAGGTCTATTCTCCCACCCCCCCTAATTATATTATGGTAATATTTCTTTTATATATTTATGTTCTGGAGTATATAGATTCGCCGAGGCTGGGATTTTCACGTTCTGAGTAACTTAAAGTTCTCTTGAACATTTGAACCCAGATGCCCTTGCGGGCCAAGCTTTCCAGGCTTGTGCCATACCAGGTTAGGCGATCTCGGCATAATAAATCAAAGATTCTAGAATATTTATAAATGTAACTATTATTTTAAGAAAAATTTATATCCAAGCTATAAACTAAATATCTAGATGGATACTAAGATTGAACTCATTTGTAATTTAACACCTCATGAACTTGATCTGGTTAATAGGGATGTAGGTAGATTATCTTTATTAAAAGCCCCTGAAGATGTTGTAAGAAGAAAAATAACTGTTTATAGGGGAACTGTCATTACATACACATTAGCTGGTTATTCTGTTGATGGTTCAATGCCAGAATGGAGCAGTCATGACTATTGTAAAATTCCTGAACCATTTGATGAAAGAATTCCACCTTCCGTTAACATCCCGGGTAATGGAAGACCTGGTCTTTAATTTTTCTTTAACGGTTAGATAATATTCTTGTAAAGAAGTTTACCTGGTCTAACGTGTAAAATACATATAACACACTTACTGTAAGTACAGCCATAATCAGAATTAGGAATACCTTAGCGTAAAAGTTCCTTTTCTCCCAGCTAATTTGTCTCTTTAATGCTTGTAGATTCTTTAACTGTAGTTCTTCACTATAGGATATCTTGTATTGATGTCCCGTTTCATCTTTGTAAACCATTTCCTTTTTTGCCATCTTATAATTAAGAAAAGTCGATTATTCATATTTAAGCATTTTTATGCTGGAATTGTTATGATCTTTTGATATAGAAGAGTTAATTTTATATATGGTCATTAGTATGTTTACATTATGTTTCCTTCATTGAGTAATAGGATAGTGGTTTTAGGCGGTGGTTTTGGTGGTCTGGAAGTAATAAAGCAGCTTAAGAAGGAATTTGGGAACTCAGTCGAAATAACCCTTGTGGACAAGAAACCTTACTTTATTTACAATCCAGGTTTGTTTGCTTTCTTCTCTGGAAGAATTAACAAAGATAATGTTATTATCCCTTACAAGAAATTGTTTGAAAAATTAAACGTAGATCTAATTCAAGATAAGGTAATTTCTGTAAGTGCTAAAACTAAAACAGTTAATTTAGAGAATTCTGAACTTAAGTATGATTACTTGGTTGTTTCTTTAGGTTCTGAAGTTAAATTCAATAATCTGCCTAGGGCTAAGGATAGATTGTTTACTTTTAAGTCTTATGAAGATGCAATTCAGATTCAGGAACATATTAAGAAACATTTTGAGAGTTTGAAAAAAATTAAAAATCTTGAGAATCAAAATAATAAATTAACATTTGTTGTTTGTGGAGGTGGACTGACTGGTGTTGAATTTGTTGCTGCTTTACGTGATCTTGCTCATAAATATGCTAAAAGATATGGAATTGATAGAAAACTTATAGATGTTACTTTGATTGAATCTGATAAGATACTTTCTGAATTGGACAGAAGAACTGCTGATTATGCTGAAAGAATTCTTGAGAAGATGGGTGTTAATATTGTTCTTGGTCAGAGAGTAACCAGAGTTGATGACAGAAGAATATATCTTGAAGATGGAAGAAGTATTTCTGCTGAAACTGTAATCTGGTGTGGTGGGGTGATGCCTGTTAAAGCTTTGTATAAAACTGATTTGAAAATGTTAAAAGATGGTGGTTTACTTGTTAATGAACATTTACAATCTGTTTCTGATAAAATAGTTTATGCTCTGGGTGATAATGTACATTTTGAAAGGGAAGATAAAAGAAAAGTCAGAAGATCTTTTATGCATGCAATTGATAAAGGAAAAGTTGTTGCTAATAATTTAATTTTTGATATTAGTAATATTGGTGAGAAAATCTCTTATTTACCTAGAGAAGAAAGTTTTATTTTTAGATTAGGATCTTATGGAGGAATTTATCATGGAAATAATTTATTCTTTGATGGATTGTTAGTTGGATGGGCAAAGGGTGCTCGTGATAGATATAATATCTGGACTTATAAAAGAGATTTTGATATGCTTAGGGGAAATAAATAATGTTATTAGTATAGAAATACTTTTAAACTTCATTTATTGTTCAATTTTTATGTTATATGAAGATGGACGCCCTCATAGTAGAAGAGTAGATAGTGAAGATCTGGAAAGAAATTTAAAATTTAGATTCAATGATCTGGTTAATGCATTTACTTTATTAGAAGAACTTCCAATTGATGTGTATAAACGTATTTTAGTTCCTGATTCTTTTTCCTTAAATTTTAGAATCCAGAATGGACCAGAAAAGCCTGTATACTTTAGTAATGATGATCTAAGAAAAGCAAATGGTGCAAGGTTTAGAGATGAATGCATAGAGATAGGAATAATCCCTGATTCTTATTTGGAGATTGAGGCTGGGTCCCCTGATTTTGTATTTACACCTGGAAAATTTAGTATACATACTCCAGAAACAAAGGATGAAGATTATCAGAGAACGGAAAGTATGAAATTGATCATGGCTCTTCTTAATGGAGGTGTCCCTTATGGTGTCGGAATAAATGTTTCAGGTCATCTATTTGAAAGGTTTAGAAATGATTTATTACCTAGATTAAAGAAGACGTATGAGATTCATAGTGGGGTAATAGCATACACTACACATGGTGAAGGTCCTTTGCCAGGATCTTCTTTGTCTATTAGGCCTGGTGAGGTAATTTTGAAATTAGAAGATGATTTCGATGATGCTAGTGCGTATCCATTAGTTGAATGGTTTAGATCATTAGAGTTAAAAGCTGGCGGTCAAATTGAATTATTGAGAGATTAATTATTTCTTAATCACATAAAATATTTCATTGCTTTCAGTTATTTTATCAAATTTCATATTTAACCTTTTTAACATCTGTTCTAACCATCCTCTTCTTGGATAGTTCATTCTTTGATTGTTTATTGTTGTTGTAGAAAAGGAGATTATTAAATATTTGCAGTCAACTGACTTGATTAGTTTTTCTGAATATTTATAATCTATTTGTTCCCCTAATGATTCTAATAATTTGAACATAAAACAGACATCTGCTTTAGGAAAATTTAATTCACTTGTCAAATCTTTTTGTACTGCAGTTCCGTTTATATTTTCTTTCTTAAAATAATAATTTAATTTGTCACAGTCTTTTTTCGCAAGTTCTATAGCAGTGTATTTTGGTTTACAACCTAGGTATTTATAACTTAATGGATTTAATCCTGCTCCAAGATCTAGAATTGATTTTGGTTTGCCTGTAATTTCAAATATTTTCTTGTAGATTCTTTCATAAAAACTTAATCTCTCTTTACTTGACTTATGTGCTTCTAATTTCAATTCATTACTTAACCAGAACTGACCGTAAACTTTATTTAAAATATTTCTTCTACTCTTTATTATTTCTTTGTATTTCGTTGATTTTTTGTTTTCTGGAATCTCTTTTGGTATTAACTGTTCTACTAATTTATCGTCTAGATTTTCTAAAGATTTTTTCTTTTTTATGTCTTTTATTATTTCTTCCATTTTTTAGAATAAAATGTGGGAATGCTTCAGGTGGATAACCTCACCCAAGATGGCTAGCCCTGAAAGTTCCTCGACTCCGCTACCCCAAAAGCACCAGTACTCTTGCTTAGTGCTGCTTCATTCCTGATCTCGCACGGTTTACAAAAATACCAGCCAATCGGGACAGAGCTTCACAGTTACAAACAGGACCACCCTGAATGAAACTACCGCCCTAAAGCTTCAACTCTGCTGAAGACCATTCGCAGTTATAGGTGCGGCCTAGACACCCAGTCTATCCCACGATTATGATTCATATATGATCTAATTTAAAGGTTTCTAAATACTTTTTATCCCATATATCTACTTAAGTCTTTTTATAAATTCTTTGAGGATTGTATCCTTCTTTTCTTGTGTAATAGTAAATAATCTCTTTTTTATCATTCTTTCAGAAATTGTAAAAATATAATTTAATTTAATTATACTATTTTTGACTGCACCTTCTTTTTTCAATAAAGGAACTCCTTCCATCTCATTGTTACTCGTTATACCTGCAACGACTATATTTCCATATTCTTCAAATAAAACTAAAGCAGGTCTTTCTTTTGTTTCAAATGTATCTGTAAATTGTACTTCTGCTAGTATTACTTCGCCAAACTTAAACATTTCCCCATTCCTCATCTTCTTTGTTATTCCATAATTCTTTCATTTTTGGCTGCTGAATTTTATGTAAGAATTCATCATACTGGTTCCTTTGTTTTAATTTTATAAAAATAGCTGTCATTTTTTCTATTATTTCATTATAGCTTTGTCTAGGGTATTCCTTTGCTTTTTTTAATTCTTTTATTACATCCTTATTCAATTGAATTGTTGAAGCTTTTATCATATATAACCACCTATAATTAATTATATATTACTTATATATAAGTCTTCCCATAATTAATAGTGCTAGAGAATACATAAATTTTTTAACTATTATCTAATTAGAAATGATATGAACCTAATTGCTGTAAAGAAGTTTGATAGCCATATTATTTACGTCCTTGAAAAAAATCAAGAGTTCTTTTCTGCTTATAAGAAGTTTTTAAACAACTTAGGTTTTATGGATATCGAGATTGATTTTTTAGGTTCTGGTATTAATGCTGATGGCGAAGCTGCTGGACGTGAAGAGGATATAAATGAGTATATTGACAGACATTATTATTTTCAGAGGGAAAATGATAGGGTTGATGTTATTTTTGGAAAAGATAGGATTTTCTTGGTAGTTTCTTTTAGACCTGATAATAGAGAAGATATCAATAACCTGCTCGAGAAGTGGCTTCTTAAGTAAAGTTTATATTCTTGTTAAGCTTGTCTATATGAAAATATGGAAATAGTTGATCCACCACCTGAATATTTTTCTTATCTTTGTGATAGACTTGAAGATAGACTTATTACTGAAGGTTTTTTTATGCCGAAAACAGGAAGAATTGTGATTGAAGGAAATTCATATCATCCAGATGATCTTTTAACTTATACAGAAGCAGCAGAATTTTTGGAATGTGATAGACTTGCTTCGAGAAGAACTGCAATTGCTAATTCTTTAAATGATAAAAAAGGATTAACTGCTTCTGGAGTTTTAAAATTAAAATTACTTCCTAAAAGAGGAAAGGGAACAGCTAAATATACTCTTGATGAAATGATTAAATTGTTTGGAACTGAAAAAAAAGCAATGGCGAGAATTTATGTTAATGGATTGTTTAAACCACCTAAAATTAAAAAAGGACAGGTAATGTTATATAGAAAAAAACAGAAAGAGGTTTTCTTTGATGCAGTTGATGTTGTACTTAAAAGAAGAAGTAAGACTACCAATTTAACCGGAGATGTAAATAGAGATTTTCGTTCTAATTCTCCTGATCTTTATTTAGCACAATGTATTGAAGATAGAATCAAGAAGAGTAAGTTATATGATCCTGAAACAAATAAGGTAAACTTACCTGGTCAAGGTTATTTGCATCTTGATTCTCTTGTTGGTTATGAAAAAGCTTCTGAATTACTAGGTGTTAAAAAAAGAAATTTGTTGAACTTGAAACTTGGTGGTAATCCTTTAATGGCTACTATGGGAAGAGGTTTGAAAGCTCTTGATGTTCTTGCATTATATCTAGTTGAGGCTTCTGGAAAAAGAGTTTATTCTTATGATGATGTTGCTAAGGTTTTTGGATGTTCTACTAATGATATTTATTATCTTAAAGAGGAGGGTTATTTTAAATTCAATAGCAGAGGCGGGAATGCAAGAGAAGTTATGAAGAAATTTGGTGATTCTTATACATTAGTTGTTAATGCTTTTAGAGCTGGAAAAACTTTATTGACTAAACTTACTAAAGTTAATAGACTTACTCGTGATCAAACAGAAAGGTATATTGTTAATAAGTTAACTGCACTTGGAATTAGTGATTTAGCTATTGGTGGATTTAAAACTCAATTGTTAAGTTGCAGGATTGTTGATATTTATAGAAGTGATTTGGATAAAGGGAGGATTGTTTACAGAGATGGTTATGATCTAAGTTTGATTGATGCTGCTATTGAAAGGTATGTAACGCAAAGAGGTTATCTTATGGCTAGGATTAAGAGAGTTCCTAAACATCTTTGATGAAGACTGCGTCGGCCTCGATAAGACCACCAATAACTGATAACTTTAAATATCA
>CAZTRI010000015.1:0-18703 GCA_964616675.1 Candidatus Woesearchaeota archaeon | reverse complement strand
TATCACAAAGGGTCCCTTCTGGACAAACTTTAAAATATCCTGTTTTTATTTCCAACTCTGAACCACCACACTTATATTCCTTAGCAAAGTTAGAATCGCATCGATCATAATAAGTAGAAACAGAAATATTTCCAGGAATTTCTATAGTTATATTAAGAGATCCACTATTATCCACAGGATCACTACCACCATCAGAATCAAGACAATTAAAAGGTGCACAAAGACCCCCCAGACAAAGTTCTCCAACACCACAATCAGTATTAGCACTACATTGAGCACCAACAACTTTCCCAGTAACAAAACTTTTAGGATTAGAAAATATATTACTTAATCTTCCAAAAACACTCAAGCCAGTTACGCTTTCAGAAGAAGATCCATCGACAATATCAGCCGATGTATTATGACTAAATGAAGTAAAAAATGAAAACACAAAAACAATAGCAAATAAACCAACCAAAAGTTTTAACATAAATTTAGGATCTTCCATAATACATTTCAGAAATTCAGGATTTATATATTTATTGGTTTTTTTTTTGAGATTCTATATATTATAGACTTAACTTATTTAAAAAATTAAAAGAGGGTTATGACCACTCATCTCCACCTTCTTCCTCATCGTCATCCTTATCATCATCTTTGTCGTCATCCTTATCATCATCTGGCTCATCGCTTATATCATCATCTTTATCATCGTCATCATCATCTTTGTCGTCATCATCGTCTTCATCTAGATTAAATTCTTCTTCATCATGTTTTTTCGCCATATATTAATACCCCCTAATTGTTCTTCCCCTTTTAAGCTATTCCGTTTCACGCAACGTAATAATATTTAAAGATTCTCTTTTGAGGCTTTTCTAGGCATTTTGCCCAAAGAATTGAGTTTTAGTATTTCAATTGCACTTTTAATGTCTTTTTTTTCAAAAATACTAGAACCAGCAACCAAGACATTAGCACCAGCAGAAAACACCCTTCTAGCAACACCTAACTTAATCCCCCCATCAACTTCAATATCAATACTACTCCATCCTCTAATTTTTCTTATTTTCTTCAAAGTATTAGGTACAAATCTTTGTCCACCAAATCCAGGTTCTACAGTCATCACAAGAACAAGATCAACTAAGTCTAGATAAGGTTTAATTCTTTCAGGTTTAGTTTTAGGGTTCAATGCAATCCCAACTTTCACCTTATATTTTCTAATTAGTCTTATCAAGCTTAATATTTCTTCCTTTCCAGAACAACTTTCAACATGAAAAATAATCATCCAAGCAATGTTTTTGTATTTCTCAACATATTTTTTAGGATCTTTAACCATCAATTGTACTTCATATTTTAATTTTGTTTTAGGGATTTCTTGGATAGTTCGATTCTTAACAAATTTTCCATCCATAATATCAACTTGTACCCTGGAAACTAATCCTTGTACCATCTTAATCTTATTAGCAAATTCTTTTTTATTTTTTACAAGAATAGCCGGAATAATAATAGGTTTCATTTTAGTTTACTAAGCCTTTTTCTATGTCTTGACTCTCCAGAGAATTCTGTATTTAACCATAACCAAACTAATTTTATTTGTTTTCTATGGTTAAACTTTCTTCCTCGCAAACAGACAATGTTAGCATTATTATCTCTCCTAGCCATTATGGCAGTATATTTATCATAAATTAAAGAAGCACGAGCACCTTTTATTCTATTTGCAGCCATTACCATTCCAGTTCCAGTTCCACAGATTAAAACACCCTTCAAGTTTTTATTCTTAGCAATTTTCTTAGCAACTTTAAAAGCATAATCAGGATAATCAACAGGATCTTCTGAATAACAACCAACATCATCTACTTCAACATCTTTATTTAACAAAAAATTTTTCAGTTTTTCTTTTAATTTAAAACCAGCATGATCAGATCCAATTATTACTTTCATTTTCCCAGCACCTCGACACCCTTTAGTTTTTGCCCAGCTAAATAAGCAAGAGCAGTACCTCCAGATAAACTTACAAATGAAAATCTAGATTTATCTATATTTAAAAGTTTCAGTGCAGAGGTTGTATCACCACCAAGTACAACACTAAACCATTTTGACTTAGCAACTGATTCTAATATCCTTTTTGTCCCATCTTTAAACCTTTCATCCTCATAAACGCCAGGAGTTCCTTTCACAACTATTTTTTTAGAATTCAATATAATCTTTTCAAATCCATTAAGTGATTTCGGTCCAATATCTAATAATAATTTACTACAAGGTAATTTACTAACAACTTTTCCATCTTCATCAATAAAATCAACAGGTAATATTAATTTACTACTTAACTTATTACTTAACTCTTTCCATCTTTTAATATCTTTCAAATCAATTTTCGTTTCATGTTTACCAATTTTAATTCCTTTAGCAATTAAAAAAATCAAAGCTGGAATTCCAGTTGCAATTACTTTATCTAATGATTTAGTTTTTAATCCGTCTTCAAGAATAGTTAAAACCTCATCAATCTTCTTACCCCCAACAACATAAAGAAATCCTTTCTCTTTTCTTACCTTTTCAAGTTTCCTCAACTCTGCTTTCATAAATGGTCCTTGCATAGATTTCAATACTTGAGGGAAACTAATAACAGAAGCTTGATCCTCATGCAGACAAACAGAAAGAGCATCATTAATATACAAATCAAAAAGAGGGGATAGTACTTTCACAAATTTATTATCTTTTCCAGGTTTTGACTCTTCATTAAAAAACCTTACATTCTCCAATAATAAGACTTCACCATTCTTTAACTTATTTATTTCATCAACAGCTTTCTTATCAAATACAGAACTAACAAATTTAACTTTCAAAAATTTATTCAATAACTTAGAATGTTGGTTTAAAGAAACGAAATCATCACCATTTTTTCTTCCTTGATGTGCTAACACAACAACTTTAGCACCTTCTTTGCTCAACCACTTCAATGTTTTAGCATGTTCAACAATTCTATCATTAAGAAAAACCTTTCCATTAATTACAGGGCTATTAAGATCAACTCTTACCAAGACTCTTTTTCCTTTAAGGTTCATTTTTTTCCAACAATTTTAGCAACATCAACTAATCTATTAGAATAACCCCATTCATTATCATACCAAGCTAATACTTTCACAAAAGTTGAATCCATTACTTTAGTTAGTTCAGAGTCAAGAATAGCTGAATGAGGATTTCCTACAATGTCCTGTGAAACAAGTGGTTCAGTACTATATTCTAATATACCTTTCATTTCATTTTGTGAAACATTTAAAAATAAATTATTGATTTCTTCAATAGAAGTATGTTTTTTTAAGTTAGCAACAAATTCTAATAATGATCCATCAGAAACAGGAACCCTTATTGCAATCCCATGCAGTTTTCCATTCAGATGTGGCAATATTCTACCAACAGCCTCAGTTGCACCAGTAGTAGTAGGGATCATGTTTAATGCTGCAGCTCTTGCTCTTCTAAAATCTCTCTGATGTGGTTCATCAAGTAAGTTCTGTGAAGATGTATATGCATGCACAGTCATCATATAACCTACATTAATACCAAAATTATCATCAAGGACTTTTACAATCGGAGTTAAACAATTTGTAGTACAGCTTTGATTAGAAATTACATGATGTTTATTAGGATTATATAAATGTTCATTCACGCCTTTAATAACATCAAAATCTGCATTAGCCGTAGGAGCAGAAATTAAAACTTTCCTGGCACCTGCAGTTAAATGTTTAGCAGCATCTTTCCTGTCTCTAAATACACCAGTAGATTCAATTACAACATCAACGTTATGTTTTTTCCAAGGTATCTTGGAAGGATCAGTTTCAGTATAGAATGGAATTGTCTTTCCATTTACAATTAAAGCATCTTTAGTATGGCTGACAGCAAGATCATAAGTTCCATAAATAGAATCATGTTTTAGATGAAAAGACATAATCTCTGGCCCTGTTCTTGAGTTAATAGCAACAAGATCAATTCCAGGATCTTTCATTGCAATCCTAAAAAAAGCCCTTCCAATTCTTCCAAAACCATTTATACCTACTTTAACAACCAAGTATAACACCTCTTTACAAGAAATATTACAGAAAATGTAGTTTAAATAGATTTTGGTTAAAACCAAAGTTTTATAATTAAAACCTAATAAACAAGCTTATGGTAAAAGAATATTTCACTGAATGTAGAGATATCAAATCTAGACAAATAATTACAAAATTCTTATTGAGAAAAACCCACATCCTCAGACTGACCAATGTCCCTTGGATTGAAGGTAAAGGATTTCTAAAATTTAAAAAATATGGTACTGAAGAGGATAAAAAGTTTCTACAAACAAAAAACAAACTAAGAAAAGATTTTATTAAAAAGATAACTAATAATAAAAGATTCAATGACATACCTCAAGGTGGAAAAAGTAGATACACTCATTATTTTTATAAAATATCAGCAGAAATTAAAATAAAGTTAGAAAATGACACAGTATTCTGGAATACAAACCCTCCTAGTTCAAAGAATTTTCACAGTTTTGAAGATCCAACATTTTACAAAGGTAACACTATAATTGGGAGTGTAATATCACATGAAGGTTGTATATTTCTATACTTAAATCCAGAAGATAAAAAATACCTTGAAAGTCATGATATTAAATTAGAAAAAATAACGAATTAAGTTACTGTAATAAAAACATAACTGAAAGACTCATCACCCTCAATATCTCTTGCTTTAAAAGAGACATTAAAAGTCCCACTTAATGAAAAGTTTTTCAGTGGATGTTGGGATGAAGAATTTGTTCCATCTTTAAAATCCCACAAATACTCTAAAGGTACATCTCCACCGGTAACTAAACCAGTAAAGTTAACTGTAGAATTTGCAGTAGTATTTACCGGATCTGCTGAAGCATTTGCAATAGGGGCATTTGTTGTCACATTTAACTTAAAAAGAGAACTTCTAAATCTAAATGTATTTGAACTTGTCACATTCAGAGTATAATTCCCAAGTGGTGTATCTGGAGTAGTTATCACTGTTAAAGTAGAGTTATATGGTGCAAATTCAGAATTGAAATCAAATGCACAAGTACTATTTCCTGGACACCCTGTTAATGACAAAGTAACATTGCCTGGATAACCAGTTAAAGTTTGTATCATTGTCAAAGAACTTATATTGACTCCTTGAAGAACAGCCTTACCTGTAGGGTTCAATGAAAGCGAAAAATCATGTGAGGTATAATCTAAAGAAGCCAATAAATAATCAAATCTACAACTTGCGGCAAGAGAGGTATTGAATCTAGCACAAGTTGTATTTACTCTAAAATTACTATTAGTAAAATTTTCTGGAACCCAAGTAGCACCAGGGGTTAAATCTATAAAAAAGGACTGTTCACTGGTTGTATTACCTAAACGACGTAAATTTCCAAAATTCACTCCACCATTACCACTAACAATTACGTCAAGTGTTGAGTTATTGTTCGAAGTATCTATTCTAAGACTTATATTATTTATAGTATCATTGGTAACAAGCGATTCAGTGAAATTAGCAAAAATCCATGTCCCACTAATATTTAAAGTAGAAGTTGGAGAGGCAAAAGCAACACTAAAATCATTAGCATTAACATTAGTACAACTAGTCCACATACCACTACAAGAAGAAGAAGTTTTTGTAATTAAACTTCCAAAAACAAAACTTAAAGAAAGTAACAATAAAAAAGTAACAATAAAAAAATATTTGCTCTTTTTTTCCATAAACCCTCTTCATATAAAAAGTAGTATATAAAGATTTCTATGGTCAAAGAATAAAAACATTATAAAAAATCAAACAAGCACTACCTCAGCCTAATTGCATCCAGATTTTTAGGAGCAACAGTTTCCATCTTAAACGTTTGATATACAGTACTTGCAAATTCAATTGCTTTGGATTGTTCTCCATGTACAACAATTACTTTTCTTGGTCTTGGTTCAAGATTTCTAATCCAAGCCATAAGCTGTTTGAAATTAGAATGTCCACTAAATCCATGAATAACATGCACACCTAATTGAACATGGAATACTTCTTGTTTTTTAGAACCACCTTCAGTAAACATAATATCTGTTTCACCTTCTTCCAATCTTCTTCCTAAAGAACCTGGACCTTGGTAAGAAGTTAAAATAACTTTATTATTTGGATTCTCAGCAAATTCTTTGAAATAAACTAAAGACGCACCACCAGTAAGCATTCCAGATGTGGCCATAACAACATACGGTCCTTTACCTTCAATCACAGCTTTCATTTCTTTTTGACTTACAACATGCTTAAACACATCACTTAAAAATGGATTCTCATCTTTTTGGAATATTGCTCTTTTCACTCTAGCATTAAAAAAATCAGGATAAGCAGAATGTATAGCAGTTACATCCCAAAGCATTCCCTGAACATAAATTGGCATTTTAGGAATTTTTTCTTCTCTCATTGCTCTTTCAAGTATAATCATAATTTCCTGTGACCTTCCTACACCCAATACAGGCATTAAAACTTTACCTTCTTTCTGTGCAGTTTCATTAATCAAACTAATTAAGAGATCATCACATTCTTGTCTTGTCATTGGAACATCTTTCTTGCTTCCATAAGTAGACTCCATCATAACAGTTTCTAATCTTGGGAACTTAGTATTAGCAGCAGAAAGTAAATTACTCATTTCATAATTGAAATCTCCTGTGAAAAGAAAATTATGTAAACCGTTACCTATATGCATATGTACTAAAGAACTACCTAAAGTATGTCCTGCATCATATAAAGTAACTCTAATATCAGGAGTGATATCAGTAACTTCTTCATAATCTAAACATATTGTATGTTTCACCATTTCTTTAACATCAATAGAACCATACATAGAATCCTTTGCTTCTTTCTGTGCAATTCCAATAAAGTCCAAACAAAGTAATGCAGATATATCTCTTGTTGGAGCTGTCATATAGATTGGTCCCCTGTAACCCATTTTAAATAAATAAGGTACAACGCCAACATGATCTAAGTGTGAATGGGAAACTATAACTGCATCAAGTTCATGTATGTTAAATTCAGGAGCTTCCAAAATTGGAAAAGCACTTGATTCAGGAGCAGCAACATTAATACCACAATCTAAAAGAACTCTGGACTCTGGTGTTTGCAACAAATAGCAAGATCTACCTACTTCTCTTGCAGCACCAAGGAAAGAAATTCTTACCCACTCTTCCTTCTTTGATCTTGTCCATCCTTCATATATTCTTTTTCCTACTTTATTCAGGAATTTTTTTCTATAGTCATTATTTTCATATAATACAGCTCTAATATTTTCTATTAATGGTGATCTTATTGATGGAGTTCTTCTAACAATTGGAACCCATAAAGTTTTCTGCCTTATTTCTTTCAGCAAATCTCCACCTTTCCCAATAGACAAACCAGGTTTTTCAGCTTCAATAATAACCCTGGATCTTTGAATATCAAAGATTATATTGGCAATCCCTGCCTCAACAGGAACTAATTCTTTTATTAACTTCTCTGCGTCTTCTATATCCATACACAAACTAGGATCGGGTCTTAATTCAATTCTTTTCTTTACGTCATCGACAGCAGTTTTTATACAGCCTTTATTATCAAAAAAGAAATCTTTATTTTTTGTATAAAGGACAATATTAGCCCCTTCAAAAATAGCATCAGTGATCAGATTAGGTTCAGGAATATGTTTCATTATTTCATCAATTATTTTTACCATTTTATTATAAGAATTTTAAGCTGTAATTCTAGTTTCTAGTCTTTTAGCAAAGACCTTTTTAACTCCATCCTTAGGTGTAATAGTTACAACATCTATTCCTTCACCAGAAGCAATGTCTCTCTGCATTGCAGAATTAACTGCTTTCACAGCAAGTTTTACACCTTCTTCAACACTTAAATTATGTTTATAATCTGCATCCAGAACACCAAATGCAAATACACTCCCAGAACCAGAAGTAATAAAATCATCAACAGCAGTTATTGACCCATCTGGGAAAATATCATAAAGATAAAAACCATTATTATCAACACCACCAAATAGGAAATGTGAAATTCCAGGTATCATACTCATTTTTCTTATGTTACCGTAAACCATGTTTGAAAGGAAATTTGCACTTTCTTTCACACCTAATTCAAATCCACTTCTCATAAAATGTAATTTAAGTTGGGCTTTAATAATCTTTATCATCAATTGAATATCAGAAACTGTTCCTGCAGTTGTAACAGCCATTCGTTCAGTAATTTTTTCAATCTTATCAGTATTCTTACTAACAATAAGATAGCCTGCTGTAGCTCTTTTATCTGCAGCTAAGATAATCCCATCTTTGCATACAATTCCAACAGTAGTTGTACCAGTTTTCTTATAATCTTTGTAATCTTTTGTCACCTTAAACACCTTCAGAATTTTTCAGGTTGAAAAACTAAAAGGAATAAATATATTTAAAGCTTTCTATTTTCAAGCATTGAAACTACACTCCATATCTGCATTCTAGTATATGAAGATATGGTAGGATCATCAGCAACATCCCCTAATTCATCAAGAGACTTATCAATTCTCATAACAATATCTTGTTGAGGAAAATTTAGTATATTAATAGCACTCTTTATTTTTGCCCTTATGTTTCTAGGAACAGCATTATCTTGTTCTATAGATATAAGTCCTTCAACAATATTTTTTAATTCTGCTTCTTGTATCATCAGCATCACCTCACTTCTTTCCCCCTTTCTCTTTTTTCATTTCCTCAACAACTTCTTGTTGTAATTTTGTCATTTTTTCTTTAAAATTAGTTTCTTGTTTTTCAACCGACTTTATTCTCAAATCAAGGATTTCCTTTTTTGAATTTAAATCACTTTTAATTTTTTCTTTTTCTCCTTTTATCATTAAAGGTCCAACAACTTTGTACACATCACCTTTTGTTTTTTCAATCTCACCGATTGCATTTTCAACTTCAATCTTTTGTGTTTGAACAAGTTGTTTTTGTTGTAGAATATTTTGTAAATTTTGTTCTAGTGACTGCAATTGACTTATCTTGTTCTCAGTTTCTTTCTCCATTTTCAAATTGCCTCAACTGTCACACTAACAGATCTAGGCTTGAACAATATTTTACTTCCACAAAAAGAACATCTTACTCTTTTTCTTATATTTTCACTTTTAATTTCCTTATGACATTCAATACATAAATAACCAACCATTTTATACCCCTCCAGGAACATAAGCTCTTCCAGCAAATTTATGATCGCACCCTTTACACTGCCAAATTCCGAAACTTTTTCTTACAACACTTGGTTTCTTGCAAGATGGACATTCATGTTTTGCCTTCTGCTTTTTCTCAATTTCATTAACTTTAAACCTGATCTTTCTTCCGTAACGGACACCAAATCTTCCTGCAGAACCAGCCTTTTTCGTCTTTGCCATTTTAAACCTCAATAAGCAGAAAAGAGGGATTCGTGAACATTTATAAAATTATTGGTTTAAAAATTTGGGGCTGCCCGGATTTGAACCGAGATCGAAAGGTCCCAAACCTCTAAGCATAGCCAAGTTAGCCCACAACCCCATTAATAAAAAAGAGCACAGATTTGTTTATAAAATTATCGAATAAAAAGAAATATAGCTAAATTTAAAATAAAAAATTCAGATGGGATTCTCCCCTCACCCCTCGAACAAAAATAAGAAAAATTTATTTCTTCTTAGCAGGAGCTTTAGCTGGAGCTTCAGCTTTTTTCTCTTCAGGTTTAACCCCTTCAGCTTCCTTAGCAGTAGCTTTCTTAGTAGCTTCAGCTTCCTTAACAGCTTTATCAGCAGCTTTCTGTTTCAAAGCATCTTTCATCTTTTCTTCAACAATTTTTCTCCACTCTTTCAGTAGTTTCTGTTTTTCAGCAGGAACTTCTGTTTTCCCGGATTTAATTTCATTATCATATTTACCTACACTAACTTCTTCAAGTACGACTTTAGCATCTTTATCATCAATAAGTACACCCATTGAAACGCATGTACCTAAAACATTTTTAATATGACTTTTAAAATTATCACCTTGAAATGCCTCTTTTTTCATATTTGCTAATTTAATAACTTCTTCAAAAGCTAATACACCACACTTCACCTTCTTTGGTTCTCCTGATGCAGCTTTCAAATTTAATTCTTTTTTAATTAATTGTGTAAGAGGAGGAGTTCCTATACTAATCTTGTATTCTTTTGTTTCAGTATCAACTTCAACTTTAACAGGCACTTTCATACCTTTAAAATCTCCAGTTCTCTTATTAATATCATCAACAATAGCTTTTACATTTACTTTCAATGGTCCTAATGAAGTACCTAATGGAGGTGCTGGTGAAGCTTTTCCACCTTCAATTAAAATCTCAACAGTTTCTGTCTTTCCCATTATTCCCTTCCCCCGCCGGATTCATCTTCACTGTCTCTTCTAATTACTTTCACCCAATCCATTTTAATTGTGATTGGAATTGGAATAGCAGCTTCAAGTATTTCAACAATAACTTCTTCTTTCTGTTCATCAATTCTTTTAACCTTTGCTTTCTGTCTTTTGAAAGGTCCTTGAACAATCTCAACAATATCTTTTTCTTGCATATGCATAGGGGCTTTAATTTGTTCTATCATAGGCGCGATTTCAGAATATTGTACTGGTTTAGGAAGTAATCCTTTAGCATATGGTACACCAGCAAATGCTTGTTTAGCATCATCAATACTTTCTGCTTCTACAAAAACATAACCACTCATACCATAAGCACTGATCAAACTATAAACAAGAAGATTTTTCTTTTTAACATTAGATTCTACAAAATCAACTACTTGATCTTCTCTCTTTGCAGTTGTTTTCAATGCGTATATCTGTGCCATTTTCTTATTTCAAAAATACCTGCCATAAAAAGTTTACTATGAACCCAATAAAGCCAATTAAAAGTATTCCTATTCCTGTAACCTTGACAACAACAAGGAATTCCTCTTTATTAGGCTTCCTAGTCACTTGCCATACTCTTTTACATTCTAATAGGAAAGATTGCAATCTTCCAACTAGCTCTTTAAAATTCATAATATAAGAGACCACCAATTATTATTTAAATCTTACTGTCAGTATTCCCTATCCTAAATCTCTAAATTCTTTAAGAGGGGATTCTCCCCTCGCCCCTAAAAAGCGACGCAGTCTAAATTATCTTGTCTCTATAATAGTTATTCTCTTATCATGATTATTTAATTCTTTTCGAATCTCTTTGATTTCTACCTTTATTTCTTTCATATAAATTCCTAATCCTTTAACTTCACTCTTTAATTCTCCAAATTCCTTTACAAAACTAAGTAAAGCAAGAATACCAGTAAAATAAGGGATTAACCTAACTAACTCAGGAGTATTAATATAACCAAGTTCTTTAAGAACCAACCAAATAAATAATATACTAATACTTATCCAAAATAAAATCATCCAATTAAACTCTTTTTTAACCATACTAAAATAATGGAAGTCAAAGTTTATATGTGTTTCTGCAAATTTTCCAAAAAAAACTACAGAATTGTTCAATTAGAGTGAAAACTAATCTATAAACTCAATTCCTAATTCGTTCTCAATCTCTTTTCTCTTCTTAACATCAACACCAGGTTTCTTAGATCCAAATATTTGTGGAGAAGAAACACCAGTCACAATCAATAGAACTCTAATAGTATTATCAAGATCTTCTGAAATCTGTGCACCCCAAATTATTCTAGCATCTTCATCTAGTCTTTCAGAAACAGTTTCAACAACCTTTCTTGCTTCATCTAATGTCATGTTCATTCCACCAGAAACATTAATCAATGCACCATTAGCCCCAGTGATATCAACATCAAGTAATGGATTGTGTATTGCTTTTTCTACAGCTTCTATTGCTCTATTTTCAGAATCACTTTCACCTACACCAATCATAGCAACTCCGCCTTTTCCCATTACAGTTTTAATATCTGCAAAATCTAAATTAACCAACCCAGCTTTAGTAACCAATTCAGCAATTCCTTTTACAGCATTAGTTAGAATTTCATCTGCAACCTTAAAAGAAGTATGCAATGGTAATCCTGGACATAATTCCAATAATTTATCATTAGGTATAACAATCAAAGTATCAACTATATTTTCCAATTTCTCAAGTCCAATTAAAGCATTCTCGTATCTGCGTCTTCCTTCCATAGCAAAGGGTAATGTAACAACAGCAACTGTAAGTATTCCAATTTTTTTAGCAATCTCTGCAACAACAGGTGCTGCACCAGTACCAGTACCACCACCCAAACCACATGTAATGAAAATTAAATCAGTTCCCTGGAGTTTTTCTCTAATTTCTTTGTCACTTTCCCTTGCAGCTTCTTCACCGACTTTAGGAATAGAACCTGCACCAAGTCCTGCTGTCAATTCCTTTCCAATAAGAATTTTTTCATCAGCATTAGCATACAAAAGATCTTGAGCATCAGTATTAATAGCAACAGTAGCTGTACCACTAATTCCAACTTCACTCATTCTAGAAATAGTATTTCCTCCACCACCTCCGCAACCAAACACCTTGATCTTAGCTCTTTGATTAGTAACTAATTCTTCAAGTTCCTCATCAATAGCACTAACTTTTCTTGCTTTTTGCATTTGAGTATCGACCCTTGCCTGTGCTTGATTTACGAATGATTGCATAATTAATTTCCCCTTTTGAACCTCTAACTATAATAGTCCAAATCCTATATATAAATTTAACTAAACTTGATCTTAACCTTTGGAATTATCTCTTTACACTTGTCACTTAAACCTTTTTTTACTTTTTCTGGTAATTTTCCAGGTAGTTTAACTGTATATAATTCCTTCTCTTTCTTAATTTCAGCCTCAATTCCAAATCCAGATTCAATCACCGATCTTAGTTTTACTTCATCATCTTCGACAATCTTTCCAACTTTAACATCATATAGGATAGTTTTTCCTGCTAAAGGATGATTAAAATCAACAGTAACTCTTCCACCAGAAACAGACCTTACAGCCCCCATCAAACCACCAAAATTAAGTTTTAATCCAGGAAAAGGTTGTATTTTTTGGTTATGGATTTCTTTTAATGGTACAATCTGCATCAATTCACTTGATCTTACACCAAAAGCATCTTCTGGCTTTAGTTCAACAGTGAATTTAGAATCTTCATTTTTTCCAACCAAGTTATCATCCAAACCTTTAATAACAAACTTTTGTCCAACACATATTACTCTAGCACCATATTTAAAATTAGGATCAAACATTCCTTTCTCTTTAGCTAGTTTTTCATCAGTAAGATCAAATATTTCTCCTGAATCCTTAATCTTTGCCACATAATCTATTTCAACAAAATCATTATTCTTAATCATTAGAAAAAGACCAACGAAAATAATATATAAAGATTACTAAAAAAACCTGATCAAAACCTATATAAACAACTAAAAGTCTCACAAAATTCAATGACTGGAGAAGTAAAAATAACAGATGCAGGTAGTATTAAAGAAGGAAGTTACATGTTAATGGGTGGAGTTCCTTGCGTAGTTAAAAACGTACAAACATCAAGACCTGGTAAGCATGGCCATGCAAAATGTAGGATTGAGGCAGTTGGAATAATGGATAATCAAAAAAGGATTGAGATTTACCCATCACACGATAAAGTCCAAGTTCCAATTATAGATAAAAGAGAAGGACAAGTTTTATCAATTCAAGGAGATTCAGTTAATATCATGGATACAAAGACATATGAAACATTTGACTTAAAAATCCCAGAAGAATTCAAAGATAAGATTAAAGAAGGCGGACAGATTGCTTACTGGACTATAGCAAACGACAAAATAATCAAGCAGGTAAAATAAGATGGTAAAAAGATTTCCTGAAGCAAAAGCAAGAATGTTTGCAAACGTATACGTTTGTAGGAAATGTAAAACAAAAATCAGAACTTCTTCAGCAAGAATTAGAGCAAAAAAAGCAAAATGCAGGAAATGTGCGGGTAAAGCATTAAGACCTATAAAAAGTAAGAAGTAAACTTTATAAATAATTAAAAACCAAATTCTCTCATGGTAAATCTTGATATTTTATTTGCGTTAATCTTCTATGGTATAATCTTATTTCTTTTCTTTAAGTATAGGGAAAAGTTTGAAGTCCAGTCAAAAATATTTGTAATGTATAAAACCACATGGGGTTTAAAATTAATGGACAGGATTGCAAAGAAATTTCCTAATGCTTTGCATCTTATAAGTTACATTAGTATCACTATTGGATTTATTGGTATGGCAGCAATTGTTACATTTCTTATTTTCGGTACGGCAAAATTAATTACAGTTCCTGAATCTCAGCCTGTATTATCTCCTGTTCTTCCTGGTGTTAAGATTCCAGGTCTGCCTGTATTATCATTTTGGCATTGGATTATTTCCATACTTTTAGTAGCAGTAATTCACGAATCATTTCATGGGATTTATGCAAGATTAAATAATATTAAAGTTAAATCATCAGGGTTTGCTTTTCTAGGTCCTATTTTAGCAGCATTTGTAGAACCAGATGCGAAACAATTAGAGAGAAGTTCAAAACATGCACAATTATCAGTCCTTTCAGCAGGTGCATTCTCAAATATAGTAATGGGTATAGTAATCATAGCTGTTGGTTATTTACTAATAGCGCCGATGACAGCATCTATTGTAGAAGCGAAAGGAGTGCAGATTATAGAAATTTCAAATAACCTTCCTATAAATTCAACTAATTTAAAACCAGGGGATACAATTGATAAGATTAACGACAAAATAATAGGTGATGTGAAAGATTTTGTTGATATCATGAAAAACTTCAAACCGAATGACGTAATTAAAGTTACATCAAACAATACGATCTACAATATTAAATTAGGATCAAATGAAGAAGATCCAACAAAAGCTCTTTTAGGTGTTTCAGTTACCCATCATAGTGTTGATATAAAAGAGAACATAAAAGAAAAATATGGTAAATTCCTTCCTAAAGCATTATTATGGTTTTCAGAATTAATCTTCTGGTTATATGCTATCTCCATTGGTGTTGGCTTATTTAATTTATTACCTTTAGGTCCTGTTGATGGTGGTAAGATGTTCTATTTAGGAGTTCTATATTTAATTAAAGACAAGAATAAATCAATGAAAATCTACAACTTTACAAGTTTATTCATATTATTCTTAATATTCATCAACCTTCTTCCTTTCATAGTTAAATTACTGACTTTCTTATTTAACGGAATAATATTACTTTTATTCTGAGATTCACACTTGCTTTTTAAATTAGGAAAGGATAAATATCAGTAGGAATAAAAATATATAATGAAAAAAATAATCTTACTTCTATTTATACTGTTTACAATAGGCTGCACCCATACAGTTAAAAACCTAGAAGGGGAATGCTGCATTGAATGTCAAGAATCATTTTCACAGAGTCCAGTAGGAGTAGGAGAGCAGGCTGCAAAATGTGGAGAGTTTACATCTGCAAAAGAATTATCAGTAGAATGCAAAGATTATTTCAATAACTCTCCTAAAACCGTTAAAGAATGTTCAGGTTGGAATAATGAATAACAAGATATAAATAATCCAACAATTTCTATTTTATTATGTTAGTAGACGTCCATGCACATTTAACACATAAAGAATATGAAGGTAAATTAGACCAAGTAATAAAAAGAGCTGAAAAAGAAGGAGTAGTTACAATAATATGTTCTGGTATTAATTCTGCAACAAATAAAGAGGTTTTAGAATTATCAAAAAAGTACAAAATAGTTAAAGCTTCAGCAGGGATTTATCCTCTAGATGCAATAGGATACAAAGAACCGGAAGGTGCAGGTTTAACCCAAGATAAAAACCCTATAGATCTTGAAAAAGAATTTAAATTTATAAAAGCAAACGACTTCATTGCAATAGGAGAAGCTGGATTAGATATGCAGTATGTAACAGATAAACTCAAAGAACAGCAGGAAGTATTTGCAAAAGTAATTGAATTTTCAAAGAAAATAAAGAAACCATTAGTAGTTCATACAAGAAAAGCAGAAAAAGAATGTATTGACATGTTAGAAGCATCAGGAATTAAAAAAGTTAACTTACATTGTTTCACAGGGAGTATGAAGTTAGTAAAAAGAGCAGAAGATCTAGGTTATCGATTCTCCATTCCTTCAATATGCACAAGATTAAAACATTTTCAAGAAGTTATACAAAGAGTTGATGTTTCACATTTACTAACAGAAACAGACTGTCCTTATTTAACACCAGAAACAGGAAGAGTATCCGAACCGAAAGATGTAATTGAAAGTATAAGAATAATTTCTAAATTAAAAAAATTAGATTTAGAAGAAACAAAAAAAATAATTTATAGCAATTATCAAAAGTTATTCTTATTATAATAATCATAACAAAACGTAAGTTATTTAAATCATTAAAAACAAAAAAGGATTATACTCAGGAAATAATTAAAAATCTTTTTCTGGGAAAGAGGTGATAGCGCGGAAGAGTGAAAATCTTTTCCGCATTCATATTTCTACAATCATTCCGTCAGGTCCTGGATTTACAATCAAAGTTGATCCTATTTTATCCATTTTTTTAAAATTTTCATGCAGATGTCCGCACAAAACTAACTTTGGTTTCAATTCCTTTATTGCTTTAGTTGCAGATTTAGATCCAACATGACCAAAATAAGGTAAGTAATCTAATTTAGTTCCATAAGGTGGTGCATGCACGAGTAAAATTATATTATCTTCATTTTTCAATTTATCTTTAACCTTGGGAATGAATTGTTCAAATTCGGGATAAATCGAAGAAAATCCACCCCCACCATATCCTATAAAAAGATAATTTCCAAATCTATAACCGTTCTTATGTACAAATTTAACATAATCATAACTTTTTACCATCTTCCTGACTTCACTATCAACTTCATGATTCCCATGTATTAATATCATTGGAATATTAATTTTCTCAATTCTTTTGAAAAATTCATTTAAACCTTTCGAAAATAAACTCACATCCCCTGTACAAACAAGAAAATCTGGTTTTTCCTTTTTAGCTTTTTTCTCTATTTCAGTAAGAACCTTATTGCTTGTATGTGTATCAGTAAAACATAATAATTTCATAGAATAAATAAAAAAGAATTAGTTAATAAATGTTTACACTAGATAAATTTATTCACATTGCTAGAGGATTTGGTCGTGATCCACCACCAAGACCATCACCAGGTTCTCGTGGAGCAACGCAGACTCCAGCCTGACAACCATTATCACAATGAATGAATCTACTGCTTATGTAAATATCTTGACAAGTAGACTCATTTAAATCTTGAGGATTAATACATTTATCAGCCATAGATCTAGATTGTGCTATCTTATGAATATCATAATAAGTTTCAGAGGCAGTACCAAAAACTTGTGGAACAACACCACGATCACTATCATCACAAGCTATATTCTCATTTCTTGGAGCTTCTTCTGGTTGATCATTAGCAGCATCATTAGGGACATCTCTGCCATTTGATTCAGAAGCTCCGTTCTCATCTATTGGAATCTGGTCTGGTAAACCTGCACTAGAGAGAGAGGGCCCAGGAGTTAGAGCATCTAATCCAGAAATAATTTTATTAAGTTTATTTTGAATCCTAAATGAATTATCACAAACATCAGTGACAGCAAAACCAGAAACACCACCTGCGAGATCAGCAGATCTTCCAACATCTACCTGTCTATTTATGTCATTAACAACTGTATCCTGAACACCAATATCATTAGGAGCAACTCCACCTTTAGGTGCATTTAAACTGTTCACATTATTTAACATCGAATCTAACTTTGTTTCGATTCTCACTGAACTTTGACAAATATCTTCAACTGCATGACCAGTTATTCCTCTTCCTAAAAATAGCCAACCTAGTAATCCAAATACAAGAACTACAATAACTGCAAATAATATTTTTCTATCCATTTTTATTCACAAATATAAAATCCATCTCCATTACTATCAAGACAACTTAAAGCATTACAATCATTATTATCCAGACAGCTACCAGCATTTTTTAATACCACCCTAGCTTTTGCTTCAAAATTATCAACCTTCTGCTGCAATGTACCAATTTCAGGACAATAATCCTTACTTCCTTGAACATCAACAACAACCTTTCCTGTAACACCAAAAAATTCTTTGATCCAAGTTAGTAATCCAGCATTTACAAAAGTAGTACTTACTAAAAATAAAATAAGTAAGATTAAAATAAATCTTTTATTGAGCATGAGATTTAACCTCCACAGATTTTAATCTTTCTTTAATTAATCCTAATCTTGCAATTACTGCATCTACTTTACCTTGGCAAATTTCCTTAGCATTTTGAGGGAACTCAGTACAACTTCCTTTTTTTCCACCAGCAGGAGAAGTCCAGTCGCAAATCAAACCACCATCGCATTCCCTATCAGTATCACAACCTTGATTTAAAACAGCATAACCAGTAACTGACGTTCCAAATAATACAGATTTTAGAAAACTAAAAAATCCTGCACTAACTAAAGTACTCATTAACAAAACCATTACCAAACCAATGATCAATACTTTTTTCATATTCATTTTCTTCAAACTTTTCTCTTATAAACTTATCTAAGTTGTTCCTATAGAGCATATTTTTTTATTCGTGAAAGCATATATTTTTCCACTATATACCTTAGAAGATGTAACACCTACATTCATAGGATCAGCTATTGGAGTCTTTACAAATCCACCACTCAA
>CAZTRI010000014.1:0-23826 GCA_964616675.1 Candidatus Woesearchaeota archaeon | reverse complement strand
ATGTTCATGGCCTATGATAATAATTTCGACATCTTTAGTTTCATCAGGAATAAAATTTCCATGAGTAATCATAATATTTTCAGAAATAAATATTTTTTTAACTTCCACATTTTTCCTATTTGCAATAGGGTAAATAATTTTATCATGATTCCCCTGTATAATTATTACCTTTTTACACTTAGATAATAAAAAATCAATCAGTTTCAAACAATCCATCCACTCTGTCCTAGAAATACCTCCAAATTCATTTTTTAAATCTCCATTAATAACAACAGTATCAACATCATAAATAACTTTTTCTAACATCTTGATTGTATTCTCAAGTTGTCTCCTCGGTATTAGTATCCCTTTATTTATTAGAGTTTCTTCATAACCAAGATGTACATCACCAAAAACAAGAACCTTTTCCTTAGGTAAATATATACAAAGATCCCTTATTTCAAGATTATTAAAAAGTTTCATCCTAATCTATTATAAACAAGCTCCGACATATCAACTTTGTTATCTATAGCAATCTTAGCCAAAACTAAATTATGCATTCTTTGCAGAAACTCCATCCTGTCTTCAATTTTAATTACATCCATTACACCTTGAAGAGCAATATTAAAAGCAAAAGGAGATGGGATTCTTGTAATAGTTTCAATAAATTTAATTTCACCAGCTTCAATAGCTTTTAAAATAACTTCTGCATTTTTAATATCCATCTGGTCTTCAAGTACTTCTCTTCTTGCTTCTTTCAGTACAGAGAAATCAAAAGAAATTTCTTTTACAGATTTTAAGAGCCTCATTGAACTTACTTGTTGTCTACCAGCTCTTTTAATTTTTCCCTTATAATTACGTAAAATCATTAAGGCTCTTGTAGCACAATGTCTGAATCTCCTCCTAAGAATCTCAGAATCATCAACAGCCTTTTCCATTATTTTACGCAAATCCTTAGCATTTAACAATTCAACAGCTCTCATAACATTAACACCTTTCTGCATACTAACATAAAAACCATTATCATTAACACCTATGCTGACATTCTTTTTTTGCGTAGAAGCAATTGTATAAGCTATAGCCCTCGATAATACATCATTAACCCTTCTTCCAAAGAGAGTGTGGAAAACTATCTTCTTCTCACCAGCATCGTCAGTAAAATCCTCAACAAGGATTTCCTTATCATTAGGGATAATTTTCAAGAAAGCATATTGTTCAAAAAAATAACTATATACAGCTTCAGCAGAATTTCCATCAACATAAAGATAATCATTAATGAATTTTAGTGTATCTTTTTTATTCAAACCCTCATCAAAATATTCTTTCATTAATCTTCTAAACTTTCCAATTTCTTGAGATAAATCAAAACTTAAAGGAAGCATTTCAGAAAACCAGGAAGGTACAGTTGGAGTCCTATTGTAAGCAGTTTTAACATTAGCCACCATTCCTTTAGCATGTATAAATTCATAAGTACTCCCACCTAGAACAAAAATATCACCTTTATTTAATCTTTCAAGAAATGTTTCATCTATGGTTCCAATAGGATTTCCATTAACCTTAACAGTAACACCAGATTGATCTGGAATAGTTCCAACATTAGTCATGTAAATTAAACGAGATAACTTTCCCTTTTTACCAATTTTTTTATCTTCTCTCCAAATTTTAGCATAGATATATCTATCTTCTAAAGAAACAAAATTTCCAGCAAGGTAATCCAGGACCTCATTAAAGTCATTAATTTTCAAATCATAATAACAATAACTATTTCTAATAACTGCAAACATTTCATCTTCCTGCCAAATCTTTTCAAGTGCCATTCCAAATATATGTTGGCTTAGAACGTCCAAACAATTTTTAGGAATATCTATTTTATCTATTTTTTTCTCAATAGCAGATTTCAATAATACAGAACATTCCACTAAATCATCCCTATCCATTACAATTATTCTCCCTTTAGTAATAGAATGCAACTGATGTCCTGATCTTCCTATTCTTTGCAATGCACGAGCAACAGATTTAGGAGATCCTATGCAAATAACAAGATCAACGTAACCAATATCAATACCTAATTCAAGTGAAGTAGAGCAAACAACAAACTTCAATTTCCCATCTTTCAAATCATTTTCAATCTTTCTTCTATGCTCTGTACTCAAACTTCCATGATGTGCACCGGAATTATGGTCTCCATAATGTTTACTAAAGAGATCTTTTAATTTATGAACCACTCTTTCTGTTCCAGCCCTAGTATTAGTAAAAACCAAAGTAGTTTTATGTTGCTGAATTAAATCATGCATAAGGTCATAAAGTTTACTTTGTAATTTATCATAAGAAATATTAATTAAGTCAGGTACAGGACTAATGACTTTCAGATCCATTTGCTTAATAAATTGCACATCAATAATCTCACAAGATCTATTAGTTCCTACTAAGTATTTAGCAATTTCATCTAAAGGAGCTACAGTTGCACTCAACCCTATTCTAATAATATCATCATTCAGATACTGGAGTCTTTCCATACTCAAACTTAAATGAACGCCTCTTTTGTTTTCAGCAAGTGCGTGTATTTCATCAACAACAACCCATTGCACATGCTTCAAATGTTCCTTGAACTTTATAGAAGAAAGAACAATAGCAAGACTTTCAGGAGTAGTAATTAAAATATGTGGAACTTTCTTGAGCATTCTGTTTTTTTCCGCAGCTGTTGTATCTCCTGTTCTGGTTTCTACTCTAATTCCAAGTTCTTTTCCACAAATCTTTTCAATCTCAGCTAAAGGTTCAAGAAGATTTCTTTGTATATCATTCGATAAAGCCTTTAAAGGAGAAATATAAATACAATAAACCTTGTCTTCAAGGTAATCATACATGGAAGCATTTACAAGTTCATTTAGAATAGCCATAAAAGCAGTTAATGTTTTGGTAGCTCCAGTTGGTGCAGAAACAAGAACATTTTTCCTTTCATGGATTTCTTTAACAGCATAAAGTTGAGGTAATGAAAATTCTTTAAATCTAGAAAAAAACCATTTTTCAACAACAGGATTGAGAATCTTCCTTATACTATCAGAATTATCAGGCTTCTCTTTATAGTTTATGCTAGTAGTCATATCAAAACACTAAAATGAGATATCAAGAAAGTTTAAATTACTTGTCATGAAACTTGTGAGCAGAAGATAAATGTGGAATTCTTGGAACTATTAATGCATAAAGGACTCCTAACATAGCAATGGCGTGCATCCCTAGACCAATAGATATTCCAATAGCAGCAGAAAACCAAATACTAGCAGCTGTAGTCAAGTTTGTAACTTTTCCACCATCGCTTTTCAAAATTATTCCTGCACCCAAGAAACCAATACCGGTAACAATTTGTGCAGCTATTCTAGAAGGTGAAGCAGGATCCATAATAATAGACAAATACGTAAAAAGCATAGAACCACCAACGACAAAACTATGTGTACTTACCCCAGCACTTTTACCTCTTGACTCACGTTCAATACCGATAAGAAAACCAGCTACCATAGATAGCACTAACTTAAATAAAAATAACACCTCATTTCCATCAAGCATAATAATATACATATTGAAATCTTATATTAAAGCTTTTCTTTTTTATATTGAAACAGGAAACTTTAAATTTAACATTAAATCTAAAATAATAAGTATTCGGAGGTTATAATTATGGCAAAACAATTAAACAAAACTAAGCTTGGTATAGGTATTCTAATTCTTGCAGTTATTTTAGTTGTTGCTTTCATTAAATATTTTTAAAGAATGTTTATTTTAGTGGTAGATACTGAAAAACAAAAATCTTTATATAGGTAGAGATAACTAAAAACATTATGATTTTAAGTAAATACACAAGCAAATTAGAAAATGGTTTTTATTTCTTGTTCAGATTGCTTATTGGTGGACTGTTTTTGATGCATGGTTTACAGAAGTTTGGTGTATATGGTGGTCAAGCAGTTCAGCTTAGTAGCATGATGGGTGCTGCAGGAATTTTAGAAGTTATAATTGGCCCATTAGTTATATTAGGTTTATTTACAAGATTAGCAGCTTTAGTTGGAGCTGTAGAAATGTTAGTTGCATACATCACAGTACATTTTCCAGTAGGATGGAACCCATTAGAAAACAAAGGTGAATTAGCCTTGCTATTTTTTGTAGCATTTTTAGTCTTACTAATATACGGAGCAAAGAAACTAAGCCTAGAAAAATCTTGGTTAGGTAAAGAATTATTCTAATAAGTTCAGGAGGAATAAAATATGGTATATGAACCAAAGAATTTTGATCATTTATTAGGAACACATGGTTTTAGCGACCAGCTTCTAAAAAATCATTTCACATTATATCAAGGATATGTTACAAACACAAACAAGATTCTAGAAAGGTTAAAAACAGTGGAACAAGGAGCCCCAGAATTTGCAGAATTAAAAAGAAGATTTGGATGGGAATTCGATGGAATGCGATTGCATGAATTATATTTTGGTAACATGATTAAAGGTGGGAAAGCACCTAAGACAACATTTGATATAATGAAACAAATAAAAAAAGATTTCAACTCTTTGGAGACTTGGATAAAAGATTTCAAATCAACTGGATCTATGAGAGGTATAGGTTGGGCTGTTTTAGCACATGATAAAGAAACAAACAAATTATTTAATACTTGGATTAATGAACATGATGTAGGACATTTAACAGGTACAAAACCCATATTAATAATGGATGTATTTGAACATGCATTCATGATTGATTATGGTCTAAAAAGAGCAGATTACATAGAATCATTCTTTAAAGCAATTGACTGGACTATAGTTGAAAAAAGATTCAAATGAACGAGCAAGAATTAATTAAAGAATACAGCATAAAAAAGAGTTCAATCATAAAAAGATTAGGAGAGTTCAAGCAAGTTAAAGAATCAGATTTATTTTATGAATTTTGTTTTTGTTTATTGACACCGCAGACATCAGCAAGGAGAGCAGATAAAGCAATACAGATTCTAAAACAGAAAGATTTCAGGAATAAAAACTTCCATCCATCAAAAGATTTGCATAGAATAGTAAGGTTCCATAATCATAAAGGAGAATACTTAATTGAACTAAAAAACAAATATAATAATCTAATCAAAGAATTAAATAATATCAAAGACAACAAAGAAAAAAGAGAATTTCTAGTTAAGAATGTTAAAGGAATGGGAATGAAAGAAGCTGCACATTTCTTAAGAAACACTGGACATGAAAATCTAGCTATTCTAGACAGACATATTCTAAAGAATCTAAATAAATTAGGTGCAATAAAAGAAATTCCTAAATCTATCTCAAAAAAACAATATTTAGAATTAGAAAATAAATTCATTAAATTTTCTAATAAAATAAAAATACCAATTGACCATTTAGATTTACTTTTTTGGTCTCAGGAAACTGGAGAAATATTCAAGTAAACTTCTTTCTTTCATTAGAATTATTAATACAAATCAATTTCTCATTATCACTTAGTCTATTCCAGCTAACAATTTCATCAAGACTTCTTTTACAACCAATACAAACATCATTCTCGTCACAAACACAAACCCCAACACAAGGTGAATCAATCATTTCTTAAGCTCCTTCAATTTATTCAATACTTCTTGTGCATGACCTTCAGCTTTCACTCCATACCAAGTATAAGCAATCTTACCAGTAGGATCTATTAAAAATGTACTTCTGTAAACACCAAAATATTTTCTACCATACATATTCTTCTCTCTCCAGACAGCATATTTATCCATAACTTTATGATCTGGGTCACAAAGCAAATCAATCTTCAATTTATGTTTTTCAATAAAGTTACAATGACTTTCAACATTATCTGGACTTACTCCAAGAACTCTGCAAACTAATTTTTCAAACTCTTTGATTAATTTAGTAAAATCATTTGCTTCTATAGTACATCCAGGAGTATCATCTTTAGGATAAAAATAAAGAACAACCCACTTTCCTTTCAGGGAGATCAAAGAAATATCATCTTCTTCTTCCACCAAAGAAAAATCAGGAGCCTTATCACCTATCTTAAGTTCAACCATAATAATTTACAAATAATTCAATATTAAAGACTTTCCTTTTTTCCATTAACCTTATGCTTCTTCATAGAATCAATTAAACCAAACATAAAAACTAATTCGGGAGTTGGTTCTCTTGTATGAATACCAATTTTTCTTTCAAAATCAATTAATACCTTATCAACAATAGTTTTGTAAGGTCCAAATACTTTTATTAAAACATTTGAACCATCAGCTCTATCATAAGAACCAACCTTTATAGAATATTTTCTTCCTTTAATAACTTTAACATAAAGATAATAAGGCATACTACTATCATAATTTAGAACCTTAAATCTAGAAGAATACTTTTTAACTAACTCTTCTAGATCATCATCATAACTAGCTAACCCTGCAGCCCATGCCATAGAAATAAAAGGGATAACAAAAGAGTTTATAATCCTAACTTTATTATAACACCTTCTTGTTTAGCATAATTCAATAAAGACTTTACTTTAATTTCCTTAACAACTTTAACACTTTTTTCACTATACCATTCAAACTTACTTGGATCAGTAGGTTTAAAATTAGAAGAGTCTAAAACATAAATCGATCCTGAAGAATCTTTAACTTTACCAAGAATAGTAAAAGTCCATATTCCTTTGCTGTACATAAACCTAGCAGTTTTATTATGCCACCATAAACCAAATATCGCAGCAGCCCTGATATCCATAGTTGCATACACTCGAGCCTTTTTCTGCCTTCCAATTGTAGTTCTAACCTTAGGTTTAAGAATATTAAGTCCAGAAACCATAGATCCATGATACAAAGCTTTCATCCTTATATATCTAATAACCAAAACCTTTATAAATAATTCCTTTGTACCTATAATAGATACCAAAAAATAGGGGGATTATTAAGAAAATGGCAAAAGAAAAACCACACTTGAATATTGTATTTGTAGGTCATGTAGATCATGGTAAATCAACTACAGTTGGAAGATTATTCTACGATTCTAAAATTATAGATGAGCAGACTATGAAGAAGCTTAAAGAAAAGGCAGCTTCATTAGGTAAAGCAGGTTTTGAGTTTGCTTTTGTTATGGACAATTTGAAAGAAGAACAAGAGAGGGGTGTTACAATTGACCTTTCCCATAAACAGTTTAAAACTCAAAAATTCGATTACACAGTAATTGATGCACCTGGACACAAAGATTTTATTAAGAATATGATTACTGGTGCAGCACAAGCTGATATTGGGATTCTTGTTGTAGCTGCTACAGATGGTGTTATGGCTCAAACAATAGAGCATATAATCTTATGTAGAACCATGGGTGTAAACCAGTTAGGAGTTGCAATTAATAAGATGGATGCTGTAAACTACGCACAAACAACATTTGATAAAGTAAAAGCAGAAGTAGAAGCTAAATTAAAATCAGTAGGTTACAACTTAGCTAAGATTCAATTCATTCCAATAAGTGGATTGAAAGGTGAAAATATTGTTACAAAATCAACAAACATGTCATGGTATAATGGACCGACTATACTTGAACAATTAGATAAGTTCGAGCAGCCAGAGTTGCCAACTAAATTACCATTAAGACTACCATTACAAGATGTTTACAACATCACAGGTATTGGTGTAGTTCCGGTTGGTAGAGTTGAGACTGGTATTATGAAAGTAGGAGACAAAGTAATAGTAGTACCTGGAAGAGAAGGAACTGGAGTTACAGGTGAAGTTAAAACAATTGAAATGCATCATGAGCAGATTCAAGAAGCTTTACCAGGTGACAATGTAGGTTTCTCAGTAAGAGGTATTGGTAAGAAAGACATTACAAGGGGAGACGTATTAGGTCACGCTGCAAATCCACCTTCTGTAGTTACAGAATTCACTGGACATATCGTAGTTATGAATCATCCATCTGTTATGACTGTAGGATACACACCAGTATTTCACATTCACACAGAACAGAGAGCATGTAGAATTGAAAAAATACTAAGAAAGCTTAATCCTGCAACAGGAGAAGTACTTGAAGAGAATCCGGATATGTTAAAGAACGGTGACACAGCTCAGGTAATTATTAAACCTACAAAGCCTATAGTTATCGAAAAACAAAACGAGATTCCACAATTGTCTGGTTTCGCTATTAGAGATGCTGGTCAGACAGTTGCAGCAGGAAGATGTATTGATTCTGTAAAGAAATAAACTTCTTTACTTTTTTATAATTTTATTTTTTTAAAATGAAAGTAAGAACAGCAAGATTATTATTAGGTTCAACATTAGTTGCTACAATTCTAGGGATGAGTGGTTTATCCATTAATTACTATTACATAGGAAGAGAACAAAACAAAGAAGTTATGTTAAGAGTTTATGAAGAATTAGAAGGCGATCCAGAAAAAGAAATGGTTTTTTTATATAATGAATTGCTTAGATCACCAGAATATAGTCAGGCTTTAAGATCGATAGGTTATAAAAACTTCACAGAAATATTTGAAAATATCCAAAAATTAACAGATAAAGTTAACAAAGAAGAAGGTGTGAGATTTATTGACACTAATGCAGACACAATAAGAAAATTTAGGTCAGCAGTCAAGAGTCTTGATGAAAAGCTTTAAAAATAGAAGTATATTCTCTGATAACATGCAAAAAGCAAGAATAAAACTAGCATGTACCAATATAAAACAGATAAACGAGATGTGTAATGCTATAGTTGACATAGCAAAGAAAACAAAAACACTATTGAGAGGTCCTATTCCATTACCTACAAAGCATTTAAGGGTTACAACAAGACAGTCACCAGATGGTGAAGGTACTGCTTCTTGGGACAGATATGAAATGAGGATCCATAAAAGAATGATTGATTTAGGTGTAGATGATAGGGCATTAAGGCTGGTTATGAGAGTTCCTATTCCCCAAGGGGTTCAAATAGAGATAAATCTTCTAGAACATTAAAATTCAAACATTTTCATTCTAATCTATTTTCTGAATTACAAACTCAAGAGTTTGATTTCATAAGTTTTATATAACATTACTTATTTTAAATCATTTATGCCGAGGTCGCTTAACCTGGTAGAGCGCTGGACTGCTAGGTTTTGTCTGAGGACAACGAAGAGATTCAGTTTCCGAAAGGATATGCGGGTTCAAATCCCGTCCTCGGCGTTTTTAACAAAAGCCTTTTAATCCTTTCTTTATTCCATTATTTAATGTCAGACAATAGAGAACCATCAGAAGAGGATGACATTCGTATACCTCTTGCGGAGGCATTAAGAAAAATGAGAAAAGATAGATATCCTGAAACAGATCAATATGATAAAACTGGAGGAGACATTCGTGACTTAGGTACAGCAAGCACTATAGATCCAGATCTATCAGAAGCAGATACTGACCCGAGAAGAAGACATTTATCCCTACATACTCTAAGAAGAACAGCAAGTGATTTTTACCAAAGAAATAGAAAGGGAATAATAAAATTTTTTGGCTATGGGGGTGCAACAGGAGTAGCACTTGGTTGTTTATACGTTGGTACCTTAAGTCTAGCAAAAGCAAGAAAAGAAGAAGAAGTAAGAAATACATTTATCAGTGCAATAAATGAAGACCTCGCTAAAATATATGATCTCGACACCCCTTACTGTCCAAATGGAGAAATGGAAGGGAAATGGAACTTAGAATTGATAGTGAGAAACCAAGGTGTAAAGAACTTAGTAATAAGAAGGAGCAAGCCAATTTGCCAGACTCTAGCTGAGGACATAAGGGATTACTTTGATGGGGTATGGAAAAAAGAAGGGATTACAGGGCTCAACGATGGGACCTACAAAGTCGCTATAACCTTCAAAAAACCACAGAAACCTTTAAATAATTATACCACTCACAAATAGTTAGTATTAAAAGAGGTTCTAGAGGGATTCATATTTAAGGGGGTATTATGATATGGTAAATTATAGAAAAATAGGAAGAGTTTTAGGTATAACAGCTGGAGCTGCAATGGCGGCAGGAGCAGTTGGTTATGGCGCTTGGAGAGTAGTTATAAAACCTTTAAAACATAGATATTTTGATTCTAATGCATATCATTTAAAACTTACAAACGACAGAGAACCCAATAAAAATCTTTTAAATTCAACAGATCTTGAAGGTGCAAGAGATGAAAAAGAAGGTGATTACGGAGTTGCAAAAGATTTAGAAACAACAGTTGATTACCAGTTTGCCATCGATGTTCCACAAGGAGCTAAACTAAGAAGATTAGTTCTTGGTACACCTAGTCAAGATGGAAAATCATTAGATTATATTGTGAGAGCTGAATTAAAAGAAGATGGTACTTTAGATACAAGTTCACCATTTGATAATGCAGATTTGAAAGCAGATGTTGATTTATTCTTCCATGGAAAACCAATGCGTAAATTAAGCAGAAGTGATAAAGGAACTTATTTTGGTTTTGCAGTTTTAGATTATGGAAAAGGGACAGTAGAAAAAGAATACTTTGAATTAAGTTTTAATAAAGAAGGTAATACTAAAGCAGATGTTTCTAAATTTGAAGAAGATGATATTTCATTTGCTAGAAAAGTTGGTTTATTGAAAACAAAACCGGTAGTAGTAAAATCTATTGAACAAAAATTTCCACCAGTAGAAGCACAAAAATTAGAAACAAAAGATGCAGGTGCAAAAGTAGAATCAGCAGAAGATAAAAAAGAATCAACAGATGCAGGACAACCTAGTTTTAAAATGGAATTTCATTTAGAAACACCGGATACGGGTCATGAGCAATAAAAAAGTATTATTAAAAGGCGCACTTCTTGGAGGTGCATTAGGGATTTTTTCTAGTTCAGATGCTAATGCGTGGGATTTAACTAAACAAACACCACAACAGCCAGCAGCAACAACTGAACAACTTAAACCTATTCAATCTTCAAAACCAAATGCAGGTACAAAAGTAGAAAAACTCCCTGAAGCAAGAAGAACTGAGAGAATAAATCTTATTGCAAGACTTGTTGATGATCCGAGAACAGCACATCACGAAGGTACTTTAAAATTAACTTTTGATACTGACACTGATAGTTACAAAGTGTGGGTTGCTTTAGATTCAAATGGACAATTATGTGTTGATAAAAATATTGGTACTCCACTTGATGGAAAATGTTTCAATCCTAACGAATTAGAAGTTCTAGTTGATGATATTTCTGGTGGAAGATACGGAGTTAATACTTTATTATTTGATATTGACCAAACTGGAGTTCCAAAATCATGGATAAAGGATGGAGTGTATTCGTTACAGTTATGGGTAAAAAATAGAAGACAAACAGGAGTTGTAGATCAGCTTGCATCATTCACAGAAGGAGTAAAGAAAAAGCAAGCACCAAATGTTCCTAAAAGATTAGTAATAAAAGAAGAACCTAAAAAACCAGTTACACCTTTAGTTGAACTTCCTACATACCATCTAAGAGTAAATGATGATGAAACAGGAGACAATATGCTTCCAAGTAGATTAAATACAGACAGTTTTTCAAGAACTACAACACTTTACAAAGGTAGAAAATATCCTATTGCAGTAGATCATCCAGGAGAAACAATTGGGGTAATAACAACAGACACAGCTGGATTTGATATTTCAAAATTAGTAGTAAGAGATTCTCAACATCCAGAAAGAGTTACATTAGATTTATCAGAAGCACCAGAAGGTATTGCTCGTTTAGGAATAGACGTTATAAGACCAACAAAAGATGGAAAAGTTTCAAGAGAAAAAGAAGAATTATTTGTTAATGTTGTTCCAGAAGATTTACCAACAGAATATCCATTTGATTTAATTGCAAGTTATGATGATGGAAAAGAATTAAAAATTGTAGATCTTAAAGAGATTGATAAAACAAGTCATAGTGCGAGGTTGGAAGATTTAGTTGGATTAGGAAAAGAATTTAGTTTAGAAGTTGATGATGAAGTTGGTGAAGAAATCGAACATAATTTTAGGTGGAGGTACTGGGCAGGTGAGGATGGCCCATGGGAGATTAATCTAGAAGAAGATCTTGAAGTTACGCCAGAATATAGTACAGAAGGAAGATTAACTGGAGTTAGAGTAAAACCAAATAAAAAAGGTAATTATGAATTAAAATTATTAGTTGATGATGGAGGTGTTGAAGAAACAAAATTACTTTCATTTAGTGCAGAAGGACAAATAAAGGATGTATTAAGTAAACCTGATATTTCAAGAGCACCAGCAAGACCTTTAATGGAACCTGGAGCTGTTGAACCAATTGCAGAACCTGAAGCAGAAGTTACAGAAGATTCACAAATTAAATATGGTGCAAGTGCATTCGGAAGTTCAGAAACTACAAATTTCAATCTTCATGCTGGTGGTAAAAGTAAATTTGAAGGTAACTCATTAGGTACAAGAATTATAGGCACAAGAAGATTAGGATCCACAGGATTATTAATCCCAGTAGAATTAGAATTAGCTCTTACTTCATTTGATGTTAATGGCAGTGCAACAAAAGGAGATGCATCACAAAAATCAGCAGAAGTAGGTACAGGAATAGGATATCAAGGAGAAAGAAATAGTGCTGTGTTAACAGCTTCATTTGTATATAGAGATAGTACAGTAAAACTAAAGGCAGATAGTGCTAATTTTGATTCTGAACAATTAGTTCAAGGTATAAGAGTAATAGGAGATGGAAGATTCCCAAGAGCATTTAATAGCAGGTTTGGAGCAGAATTTGGATTTGATGTTGAAGCTACTGGTGTTCAGGAAAGAAATACAATAAGCTTCACTGACTTTAATGGAAGTAATTCAGAAAAGAAAGATTTAGGAATAAGATTAATGTTAAGAGCTCAAGCAGGATTAAATGCAGACTTAGGATATGGTGAATTAGGTTTAGGAGTAGAAGCATATTCATTAGATATTCCAGTTGCACAAGGTGTTGAAAGTGGTGCAGCTAGTGTCAGAGGTATAAGTCCTTTTGCATATTTTGAAACACAAAAAGGGAAAATAGTAGATAATATTTCAGGAGCAGCATACGGACAAGTAGGTGTTGCAGGACCATACAGACAAAGTCAAGTTGGTCTAAGAATAGATCTTGGTGATAATGTAAGTCTTGATGCTAACTATCAAAATATAGATACAGACATTGTACCAAACAAACCTCATGCTCAGCCAAGAGCTGTAAGAAACGACAGCAGAGTTAATTTGGGATTAACAGTAAAAAGCAACTTTGAAGATTCGGTCAGAAGATTCTTGCTTAGAAGAACGCACAACCAGTACTAAAAGTTTTTAAATCTAATTCAACTTTATTTTCTTTATGATTGAATTTATATTAGGATTACTTGGTATTTTAGCTGGTATTATAATTTCATTTCTTTGTAAAGAAGAACTTGTATCAGGAAATAAATACTTTAAATTGGGAATAATTCTAACATTACTTATTTTAATAATTTATAGTTTATTGATAAACCGAATTAATTATCTATTAATTATGGGATTAATATTAGGTTTTTTTATAAAAAAGGAATATCTTTATTTTGGCCTATTATTTCCAGGTAATTTCTACACTATTTTTCTTATATTTATTTACGGAATACCTTATGGAATAACTTCAAAATCAAAAATAATTTATGATTCTACCTTATTCATAATCCCAATAGTCATTCTTTGGTACACAAATTATAACCTTATAATGTTAGGTATAGGGGGTATAATCTCCATCTTCCTAAAGAAAGCTTTAAATCTTTTCCGTAGTTCTTGAACTTTATGTTATACTTAATTGGTGTTGGGCTTGAAGAAGGGGACTTAACATTAAAAGCAATAGAAGCAATAAAACAATGCGATGAAGTTTATTTAGAAGGATACACCTCTCAAGGACCAAGCAAAGAATACCTAGAAAAACGAACAAATAAAAAAATTACAATTCTTTACAGAGAGCAAGTCGAAAGTGATTTTTTAATAAAAGAATCACAAAACAAACATATAGCTTTGCTAATAGTTGGTGATATTGGATTTGCAACAACACATTCAACATTAACATTAGAAACAAAAGAAGTAAAAATAATCCACGGGATTTCCTTAATTAATACTGTTTCAGATTTAGGATTATCTATGTATAAGTTTGGAGAAACAACATCAATACCATTTAATTATAAAGACATTCAATCACCAATCGAAGTAATAAAGAAAAACAAATCAAATAATCTACACTCCTTAATACTTCTGGACTTAGATCCCAAGAACAATAAATTCTTACCAGCAGGAGAAGCATTAGTATATCTCACAAAAGAATTCTCAAATGAATTAGTTTTCGTATGTGAAAAATTGGGGACAAAAGAACAAAAAATAACAAAAGGAAAAATGGAAGAGTTAAAAAATAAAGAATTTAAATTATTCCCACAATGTATAGTTATTCCTGCAAAACTAAATTTTATCGAAGAAGATCTAATAAAATTAATCTAAAAGCTAGGTTATATGGTATAACAGTAAAGCTTAAATATTAGTCTATTGTTATATAATATAACATGATAACAAAAAAACAAATAATGGTATTCAAAACATCGGCAGATACACTTTACCAATCAAAGGATTACACCTCAGCTACAATCCTCTACTTCAAAACATTATTTGCTATCCAAGATAAATTACTCTTAGAAGAAATAGGAGAATCTCCAAAAGATCATACTATAAGATTCAGAAAGCTTGAGATACATTTTCCAGAACTTTTTAAAGAATTAGATAAAGAGTTTTCCACGTATAGAGATACATACTCTAAAATAATAGATAAAACAACATGTGACAGAATAAAGAGGATAGTAGAAAATGATATTAAAAAATATAAAATTGAAGAATAATCTGAAAAGAATAGTGGATAAAAGACCAGAAATAGATGATATTCTAGTATTTGGGTCAATAGTCAAAGGGAAAGAACATCCCAACGATATAGATATAATTATTATATTTAAAAAAACAGTGGACAAAAATGTTGAATATGAGATCAGAAAAGAACTTGAAAAATATCACAGTGACATATCAATCATTTCAAAAACAAAAAAAACAGTACTAGAACCTGCATTCGACGCAAGAGAAAGCTTATTATTTGAAGGTATAAGTATATTATCTGGAAAAAATTCAGCTAAAGAATATGGGTTTTCCTCATTGGGGATGTTCAAATATAAAATTAAAGGATGGAGTAACCTAGAAAAAACAAAATTTTATCACGCATTAAATGGTCGCTCAGGAGAGGAAGGTATGCTAAGAAAATTAAACTGCATTAAACTATCTGATAATATTATTCTCGCAGAATTAGACAAGATTGAACTTACTAAAGAATTCTTAGATACGTGGAAAATTGACTATAAATATATCCCATTATTAATTCCAAAAAGAATGAACAACAAAAAGATTTTACAAGGAAATTAAATTTTATCGAAGAAGAATTTACAAGTGCTTAGTTTTCTTACCAGCAACATTATCTTCAGGTTTAGTCATATCAGCTACAATATAACTTGTAATCTTCCCAACCCCAGTTAATTTTCCAATCTTCTCAAGAGCAGATTCTCTTAACTGCACCAAATTTGGAGCTTTAACCCTTGCAATAATATCATACTCACCATAAATTAAATGTATATTATCAATCTCATCAAATTTAGTTAGTTCTTTTGCAACCCTGCTTGCCTCAGACCCTTTAGTAGCTATTAATACGTATGCTAAAACCATATTTTTACCCCCTTCTATATTTTAATACTGTAACATTAGGGATTGAAATCTCTTCATCTTTTGAAGTAAGAACCTTAGTCTCAACAAGGTTAACCTCAACCACCTTCCCTTTCACTCCATTAATATCTATGGTTGTTCCTGCTTTTATCTTTTTTGATTGTAGTAAATACAGTCCAAACAATGCACTTGGAATAACTTCCTTAAAAGCAAGTAAAATTAACACAGCTAAAACAATCAAAATTAAAAAAATAACTGGCCGTAGTTGCTGAACAGCAACACCAAATTGTTTTAATATAATTAACAAAGTAAACACATAAATAGCATATTTAGCCAAACTAGACATATATATATCAAGGTTTAAATTTTTCCCTATTCTTCTATTTACAACCTTATGTGTTTTACTTTCTCGTATGATTCTTTTGATAAGTTTAGATGTTAAACTGGCAATTACAGCACCTAAGAACAAAGTCAGTATTGCCGAACTAACAACCACAGATAAACTTGCCATTTCATTAAAATCCAATGTAAGAAGGTTTAAAAGTTTTTTGTTATTCTATTTATCCTATGACATATAAAGAAGGGATGAAATTGGTTAAGTATACAGCTCTAGCTAGTGCAGGCTTATTTACATTAGGTAGTAATGCATGTGTTGACTGTGCATATAGTACATTACCATACACTTTTGCTAGTAATTTACAAGATAATCAAACATTTTTAAGAGTCGCTGGTTTTGGCGGTCTGGTGGCAATTCTTATAGCAGCTAGTATGCTGGTTAAAGATGAAAGAAAGAAGGAGGAAAAGGAAAAATGAGTTTTAGAAAAGGAATAGCAACAGGATTAACAACATTATTAGCTGGAAGTACAGTTGTAGCAGCTTCAAGTGATAGCTGTTTAGGTAGTGAAGGATATATTTTACCAAACGCAGTGTATGAGACAATGTATACATATCAAGGATTTTTACAGCGTGCAGGTACAGCAGTTATTTTAGGAGCTACTTTCGGATTAATATATACGGTAATGACCATAGCTAAAGAAGAGAACGAAAGAAGAAACGAAAGAGATTAAAAGACCTCGACAATCTCCCAATGAATGAATCTTCTTTTCCCATATAAAACAATAAGAGAAACACAAAAAGAGATGATGGATTTCATCGAAAAAGTATTAAAGAAAAAAACAAATGCATTAATTCACGCTCCCACTGGGATAGGAAAAAGTGCAGCTGTTCTTTCAATTGTCTTACCATACGCACTGGAACATAAACTCAACGTTCTATTTCTGACACCGATGCATACACAGCATAAAATTATTGTTGAGACTTTACAGGAAATTAAAAAAAAATATGAAAAAGATTTTAACGTCGTTGATTTAGTTGGGAAGAGAAACATGTGTATAGTACCAGGGGTTACTAACTTCACATCTGGAGAATTTTCTGAATATTGCAATACATTAGTTAAAAACAGAAACTGCCAGTTTTACAATAATGTATTTCCAAAAATAGGAAACATTTCACCAGAAGCAAAAATAGCATTAAGCGTATTGAATAATGTAGTAGGTCATACTGAAGATCTAAAAAGTATTGCTAAAGAAGCGGATCTATGTCCTTATGAAATAGCTTGCCTACATGCGAAAAAAGCAAATTTGATAATAGCAGATTACTTACATATACTAAACCCAACAATAAGGGATGCATTGATCAAAAAAACAGAAATCTTGTTAAGTAATTGCATTATTGTATTCGATGAGAGTCATAGGCTTCCGGAAAAATGCAGAGATGTTCTTAGTGCAAAAATATCAACTGCAGTAATTGAATATGCAGCAAGCGAAGCGAAATTTGAAAATTATAAAGATATAGCAGATGATCTAGAAGAAATAAAAACAATATTCTTTAATTTAAGTAAAAAAATAAGTATTGAAGAGCATGAGATTCTTATAACAAAAGAGGAATTAATTACGCAGATTAAATCAATTGGGAATTACGATCAGTTGATTGGTGATTTTGATCTTGTTGCTGATAGTGTTAGAGAGACAAAGAAAAGAAGTTTTGCTGGATCTGTCTCTAACTTTATGAGATCTTGGTTAGGTGATGATCAGGGATTCGTAAGAGTAATTGAAAAGGGATTTGATAAAAAAAACAAACCAATAATAACACTATCATATAATTGCTTAGATCCTTCATTAATTCTCAAAGAATTAGCAGCCAATGTTCATTCCGTTATTTGTATGTCAGGTACATTAACACCAATAGATATGTACAAGGATCTGTTTGGTTTCGAAGCTGAAGAAATAGAATTCAAAAACCCATTCCCAAAAGAAAATAAATTATCAATCATAGTTCCAGACACAACAACAAAATACACATCAAGATCAAAAGAAATGTATGAGAGAATAGCTAAATATTGTGCTGATATAATTAATAGTGTTCCAGGGAATTCAGCCATCTTTTTTCCAAGCTATAAAATAAGAGATGAAATACTTGCTTCATTTGAATTAGCAAGCGATAAAACAATCTTTAATGAAATGCCGAATATAAATAAAGAAGAAAAACTAGAACTAATAGAAAAATTCAAATCATACAAGAATGTTGGTGCAGTTCTTCTTGGAACTTCATCAGGTAATTTTGGAGAAGGACTAGATTTGCCAGGAGATCTTCTTAAATGTGTTGTTATCGTTGGGCTACCACTAGGAAAACCTGACTTAAAAACCCAGGAGTTAATTAAATATTACGATATAAAATTCAAAAAAGGTTGGGAATATGGTTATACTCTTCCGGCATTAATAAAATCTCAGCAGAATGCAGGACGTTGTATAAGATCTGAAACTGATAGAGGAATAATAGCATATTTAGATGCAAGATATACATGGGATTCTTACTTTAAAATATTTCCAAAAGGAGAAAATCTTAGAATAACAAAAGAACCAGTTAAAAGGATTAAGGAGTTCTTTGCAACAAACAAAAACCTTTAAAAACCCTAAGAAACCCTCAAAATTTAATGAAAATAAACCAAGAAAAAATAGAAATATTCTATATGGAGAATTACAAAAAGATTATGCTTATCCCAATAATTACATTAGTTATAGCATTAGTATTGATAGGAGTAAAAGTAGTAAAAACAGGGGATTTCATTGACAAAGATGTTTCTTTACGAGGTGGTATTACTGCAACAATAAGTCTGAATCAAGATGTTGACATAGATGCGTTAGAAAAAGCAATTCCAGTTAAATCTAACATAAGAAAACTTACAGATCCAACGTCGGGAAAAAATATTGGGATAATGGTAGAGGTATCTGATATTCCACTAAAAAATCTCCAACCAATTTTAGAAAAACAAATAAATATAAAACTAACAAACGAAAATTTCAGTGTTGAAGAAACAGGCCCTGCATTAGGTGACACATTCTACAGAGGTCTTGTAAAAGCACTTTTAATATCATTCTTACTTATGGGTCTTGCAGTTATAATTTCATTCAGAATGGCAATTCCATCTGTAGCAGTAATTTTTGCAGCTTTCGCAGACATTGCAATTACTTTAGCAATTGTCAACACAGCAGGCATGGAATTATCAACAGCAGGAATTGTAGCATTCCTTTTCCTAACAGGTTACAGTGTTGATACAGATATTCTTTTAACAACAAGAGTTTTAAAATCAAATGAAGGCTCTGTATTTTCAAGAATGGTTAGGGCTGCAAAAACAGGACTAACAATGACAGCAACCACAATGGCAGTAATGACTGTAGGCATTATTTTTTCAACATCCCCAGTATTCAAAGAAATGTTCACTATTTTATTGATAGGTTTATGTATTGATATTTGCACTACATACTTAACAAACACAGGAATATTATTTTGGTATACGACAGGAAGGAAAAAATGAACTTCAAAGCTATATTCAAGGAATGGAGAGTAATAATTTTGATATTTGCTCTTTTATTAAGTTATATCTCAATAAATCACCAGTTCAATGTTCATGGTGTTGCTATTGATTCAGTAGCAAAAAACTCAACTGCAGTTTCTGCAGGAATAATCCCGCCAGATCAAGACATACAGCCAACGAAAAAAGAAATAATAAATAAAATAAACTCAGAAGAAGTAAATAGCCTCAAAGAATATTCAGAAATAATAAGTAAAGCTAAAGATGACACAAGAATAGCAATAGAAACAAACAAAGGAATATATTATTTAAAAAAACAAAAAGGTGTTGATTTAGGATTATCAGTTTCAAACGCAGCTGCATCAAACATAAGAAAAGGATTAGAACTTCAAGGTGGAACTAGAGTATTACTGGAACCAGAAGACAAACTTACAGACACAGAACTTATTGATTTAATGGATTCAATGGAAAGAAGATTGAACGTTTATGGTTTAACAAATCTAAATATTAGATCAGCAAAAGACATCTCAGGAAATAGTTTCATTGTAGTTGAAATAGCTGGTGCAACAAAAGAAGAAGTAAAAGATTTAATTGCAAGTCAAGGTAAATTCGAAGCAAAGATAGGTGATAAAGTTGCATTTAAAGGTGGAAAAGAAGACATCACATTTGTATGTAGACATGACGGAACATGTTCAAGGATAACAGAGTGTCAAGGTACAGGAAGTGATTACAGTTGTCGGTTTGAATTTGAAATAAGTCTAAGTAATGCAGCTGCTGATAGACATGCTGAAATAACAAAAGATCTAGGTGTAAATGCGACAGCAACAGGTGGCCGTGTATTAGATAAAACACTTGATTTTTACCTTGATGGGACTTTAGTTGATTCACTTAATATTGCAGCTGACTTAAAGGGTCAAAAAGCCACAAGAATTTTAATTACAGGTCCTGGGTTTGGAGCAACACAGCAGGATGCAGTAAATAACGCAGTTAAAAACAGAGACAAATTACAAACAGTTCTTATTACAGGTTCATTACCAACAAAACTAGATATAAAGAAGATAGATACAATATCCCCAACATTAGGAGAAGCTTTCTTAAATAATGCGATTTTAGTTGGTTTGTTAGGTGCCCTATCTGTCTGCCTAGTTATTTTCATAAGATATAGAAGTCTCGCTGTTTCAATTCCAATGTTATTTACAGTTCTATGTGAGATATATATTATATTAGGATTAGCAGCATTGTTCAGATACAACTTAGATCTCGCAGCAATAGCTGGTATAATTGCTTCAGTTGGTACAGGTGTCGATGATCAGATTGTTATTGCAGATGAAATATTAAATAAATATAAAGAACATGGTGGATGGAAAGTAAAAATTAAGAAAGCATTTTTCATCATCTTAACATCATATCTAGCAACCGTAGGTGCAATGATTCCTTTATTCTACGTTGGTGGTGGATTGCTTACAGGTTTTGCATTAGCAACAATAGGGGGCGTCACAATTGGAGTTTTAATAACAAGGCCTGCATATGGTGCAATAATAAAACATTTAGTTAAAATTGATTAGATCTGAATCTATAAACACCTACAGTAAACTTTAAATATTAAAATATACAGATTAAACAGAACTAAAGAGGTGATAAAAAGTGGCGGAGATAATATTATGGGCAATTCTTGGTGCATTAGTTGGGATAGTATTAGGATTAAGAAAGGTCTATCAACTAGAAGGATTAATTACAAATATGGAAAAGAGAATCCTTAGTGCACTTAAAGGAAAAAAACGTTAAAATAATTAATTCTATTTTTGTAGATTTTGTTCAAAGTAGAAAGATAAATATTTATAAATTAAGTTCTATTTGTGTTTTTGCTAATTGTTCAGGTTTTACTTCCTTCTTTTGTGCCATAATCTTAAGTTTTTGTATTGTTCCAGTTCTAAAAGTTTTAGCAAATTTCTTCATAACGTTAACGAAATTATTAAACTTTTTTAGATCTCCAGCAGTCTCAAGTCCAAAATAATCTTGATTTTCAATCACCCAGTTTAATCTCTTTAAAATATCAATAGGCCTAACAAATCCAGGATTAACAGTATATTTAGTATTGAAAGCTATAAAACATCTGGGTTTTTTAATTTCTTTGGAAAGAACCATATCAAGTAGGGCAGCATCCTGTATATGATTCATAAAGTTCTTCAAATTATTTCTTACAGGTTTAAATTGATCAGGAATCGATTTGAAAAAAATTTCATAAGCAGTATAAAATTCCCTCATATCAAGAACACTAGCCATTACAATTTTATTAACGAACTTCCTTAAATATATTACTCTCTAGTTATGAATCTGTAGTTTTTTTCGCTTTTGGAGCATAAACGCATATTAACTTTGACGTCTTAATATTTTTACAATGAACTTAAAAAAAGCAATTTTCGGAGCAGCACTATGTGCATACATGGCAGGATGCAGTGAAAATAGATCACTCCCAATGCCGACACGAGAAAGGACAACAATAGAAGAAACTGAAGCCAAACAAGTAATAACAACAGATTATTGCAAGACACCAATAATAAATGGATTATGTGAGGAATTATTGCCAGAACCTAACTACAACCTAAGCAAATTTCCACAGCCTTTTGTTACAAAAAAAGGACAACCTAACGGAACAATAGTAATATCTGCATTCGCTACAGATTACGAAGTTGAATCAGCCAGAATGATTGCAACACAGTTAGGTTACGACCAGAATGTAGGTTGTGAAGAAGACTTTATGTGTGAAGGTACAGGTAGTAGTATTTATGAGTTTGAAACAATCGATTCACCTAGTAGCAGAAACCTAATCCTTGTAGGAACACCATGTGAAAATAGAATAATAAGTGAAACATTACAGACTGAAAACTGTGAATGCAAGTTTAGAGAAGGTTCTATATTTGGACATACATGGTTAACAGGTGCAACAACATTATATGTTTCAGGACCAACTGGGCAGGAAGTTTATGAAGCTGCAAAGATGTTAACAGAAGCGAGGTTCAAACCTTTAATAGAAACAAGTAATAGTCTAAGAACAACAGATGTCTGTTATTCAAACCTAGACTAATTTTTATTTTTCTTTTTTGATTTTACTGCGATATTGTGGGCAGCATGTAAAGGTTCTGGCAATTTATGTCCAAGCAATGTTTTCTTAATTATTTCAACAGAAGTATCAATATTTATGTTATGACCTGGTACCACAAAAATAGGATTTGCAAAATCTTTAGTTTTCAAAGCTAATCCTACTTGTTCACCATCACACATAATTTTATCAGAATCTAAATTCTCAAATATAAGTCCCCTCATAACTCCTATTACAGGCATATTTATCATGACACCAATGTAAGAAGCTAGACCTAATCTTTTCTTTCCTGTAAATCCAGCTCCATCTATAACTAAAACATCAGGTTTGTTATCAAGTTCTTTCAAAGCAGCCATTATTGGAGGGCCCTCTCTAAAAGCTACAAACTCTGGATAATAATTCATCTCAATATCATAAGAAAAACTCTTAGTTTCAATAACAGTCATGGTCTTATAATCCATAACACAAACCCCTACTACAACCTTATCATTAGCAAAAGCAAGGTCAAAACCAGCTATTTTATTGATTTCAGAGAAAGTATTCTCTAGCTTAACCCCATCCAATACCTTCTTTTTAATGTCCCTTAATTCCTTAAAGTTCAGATCCTTTTTCATCTGTCGTTACTATAAGAGACAATAATAACAAAAAGCTTATAAAAGATACGCTTTTGTTTAATCTTATAGCGGGGTGGGGCAGTTAGGAGTGCCCGTCGAGGTATATTCTCATTGAAGTACCACGGAAGGCTCATAACCCGGAGGTCATTGGTTCAAATCCAATCCCCGCTATTAATTTCAATCAGATCAAAATGGTAGATTACAAAGTTACAAATTCAAGAGAAGGGATGGCTAGATTTATAGATTATGTTCGAAAACTAGATTCTGGTAGAGAAGTTGAAGTAGAATTTCCTTATAGGGGAGAAAAACTTTGTTTGGATATTAAATTAGTTTCAGATACTTTATGTATTGAAACAGGAAGAATGATAGCAGTAAGTTGCAAAGATCCAAGAGCAAATCCACCAATTATTAAGTTAAAGGCAGTAATGGTAGAAAGACCAGAAGTGGAATCAATAGAAGATTTAATAAGAAGACAAAGTGGGTTAGCAAAAAATATAAACTAAAAAACAAACACTTAAATATTTTTCTCACAAATAATTACTTTATGGCAAAGAAAGAAGTTAAAAATAAAACAAAACC
>CAZTRI010000013.1:0-29668 GCA_964616675.1 Candidatus Woesearchaeota archaeon | reverse complement strand
AGAACTAGATTTAACTAATGGTATTTGGGATCAAAGATTGACAAGAGGTCAAGTACCAGAACATGCCGGCTGGAGAAAATTAGTTGGTGATGATGCAGAAGGAATAAGAATTTTAAATAATTATGCTGATATTGTGTTTGGCGAAGTTCAAAGATTATATAGAGAAAATACAGCAATGGGATTCTGGAAAAGAAATAATATTAAAACTAATGAATTGAGGGCGCCTTGGGTCATTAGTCTTGATATTGAGTCCGACGCGGGTGACTACAGTAGTCTTAATTACGATGCCGCCTTCCTGAGAGCGAGTGTCCCCGCGCCGCAGCGCTAGTCGTCGCAAAATTTTTCTAAGCCGACGCAGTCTAAATTATTAGAAACATTTATATTCTATTAAATAAAAATTCTTTCTAATGTCAAGATTAATTAAATATTTTTGTTTAGGGAAATGTCATGGAGTTGCAACACAAGCACAGCATAAAAAAGGAGCAACACATTGTAAAGCAAGAACCTGCGATAAATATAAAAAGCCATTAATACGTAGGAAATATTGTACAAAATGCAAAGTTCAATACAGATTAATTCACAGATGCAGAAAGTAATTCTAATTCTATTAATTATTTCACTTATTTATGGTTGTTCTCCTTCAGATCAACCCTTAACAGGTAGAGTGGTAGAAGAAGTTTACGCAAATTCTGCAAAAGAGATACTAGAAAAACCAAATAGGATTTATCAAAAAACTATTTATACAATAATAGAAACAGATCCTGTAAACTATAATTATTTTCTTTTAAGAGATTCAAATAAAGCAAAGCAATTAGGGATAAATACCGTTTTTATAAGTCTTCCTTACAAATATGATGAAGATAAGTTTGTTCTATCAGCAGGAGAAAATTTTCCTTTAGAAGAAGATTTTTCAACAAAGTATTTCTTAGACAGTTTGAATTTCCTAAAGAAAAAAGGATTTTCAGTTGGGATTTCATTAAATTTTGAAAATAAAATATCTCAAAAAGATTTAGATCAAGTTCTATCAATAATAAATAAATGGTCAAACTTGGCTGAAAAAAACAAAGCAGAATATTTCGAACCTTTTTCAACAAACGTAGAAGGTTTTGATGAATTATTTTCATCAGAAGTAAGAGAAAAATCAATACTTGAAGCTAGAAAAAATTTTAATGGAAAAATGATTTCAAAAACATACAAAACAAGTTACATGCTTTCAGAAACAGCTCCAAACCAAGGCGAAACAGTAGGGAATTTCCAGAACAGATTAATTAATGAATATAATCTAAAATATTCAAAACCATGCTCTGAAGACAAAAAACTTCTTCAAGAAGTAGATTCTACTTTTACTTTCAATTTGGGATATTATAAAGCATACAAACAGGCATCTAAAGAATTATCCAAATGTTTTGGTGGTTTCAGAATAAAATCCTATGAAGGGTTAAATAAACAGGAAGAAGTTTTAAATTTGTTAATTTCTTAATATATATTTTACTTTAGACAAACATTTATATTTAAAATAAAGATCCATCATATATGGTAGACGAACTAACAGCACTTTTAGAAAAAGTAAGTAGAAGATATCATGTTTTAAAAGATTTAACAGATAGGTTAAATAGTTATGGTCTCTCTTTCAACGAAGAAGATGATACTCCAGAAACAGATAAAGAAGGAGATAGTGGTGGAGCCTATATATTAGTAAAGAGTTCATCAGATTACATTACATTTGAAGTTAGACTGGATGAAGCTAATCAAGAAATTGGAATCTCTATTGATGCAGAAGATATAAGTGAAGAAGACGACCAAACAATAGTGAGAAGATGTATTGGTGATTATAATAATCTAATTAAGGCATTAAATGAAACTTCTTTAAGTAAAGGTTTAAGGATAAAAGAAGAAGGAGATTTTGAGGAGAATTTAATTTCATTATCTCAAATTCAGGAATTTTCAGAAGAATTACAGGAAAGTACAATATTTTTAGACCTTGAAAGAATTCTTTTAGGTTTTGGATTTGAAAAATTTTATGAAGATCCAAATAGACCTACGGCAGAATATAAATTAGACAGATCAGGCGTAATCCTAGAAACAGATTTTGGAAGTTTATATAGCGTTACTGTAGATGCACGCCATCGTCAGTTAGAATTATACAGGGAACTATCACCACCTAAGATTACAAAACTTATGATGGAAGATTTAGCAGGACTTAAAGCAGCATTAGAGGCAGTGATAATATTCTCAGAAGATCTTGATATGAGGTTAAGAGATTTTTCGACTAGTGCAAGATTCATTTATCAAAGTAATATTCCACAATATAAAGATCCTAACCAAATAGAATTAAATTTTCAAAGAGACGCAGCTTAAGGCGACGCAGTCTAAATTTACTACTATAACTAAACAGTTCTGTAGTTTTTTTCGCTTTTGCAGCATAAACACATATTAACTTTAAGATATTAATATTTTAACATGGGAAAATTTAACACAATTTCAACAGCAACAATAGCTTATGTAACAGCGATAGGGGTAGGGGGTGCTATAGCTACTTATCTCTCTGAAGTTCTAGGTTTACATCCTTTAAAAATAATATTTATCCTCTTAATTTATATACTTTCAGTCATATCTTTTATATTATGGTTCGGAGGAAAACTAAAATGAGTATTTTTAAAAGAATAGATATATACTTAGGGGACATTGGACCATGGTTATTAATGGGCTTGACAACACTTTTTTTAGGGATAGTAATTGCCTATTATGGTGGTAAATAAAAAGAATCTATTTACTACAAAATATATATTAAAAAATCTAGGCGCACTTGCCAACCGCGCGTAATGAATATAAACAACTTTTACTATATTAATTATAACCTCATGAAATAAACCGAATAGAGAGGTAGTATTTCTATAGAGGCCCAACCCGAGCAATCCTAGTGATTGCTCATCTGAAAAAAATGCGAAAAGCAAAGGAGGTACAGAAAATGGGTAATAGACCAATAAAGACCTATAGGTCTGGAAATATATCTGGAGCAATATGGCTCAACGAACGTGAAGTCAACGGTACAGTAGTTGGCTTTAAGACAGTAAGTATGAGACGTTCTTGGAAAGACAAAGAAAAAGATATCTGGAGAGATGAAGTAATAAACTTAAGACGCCAAGACTTGCCTAAGTTAAGAGTGATACTTGCAAACGTAGAGAACGATTTATTTTTAGCAGAGGAGGAAGAGGAAGATGAGTAGAATAAAAGAGGTTATGGAAATGGAGGAGGTTGTAAACATGGAGACTCCAAAAAAAGAAGAATTTAAGTTAATAGATATGCCTGGTGTAGGTGCTGCTACAGCTGAGAAACTTACAGAAGCAGGCTACGATAGTTTAATGGCAATTGCAGTAGCCACTCCTGGAGAATTAGTTGAACTTGTGGGTATGAGTGAGGGTTCAGCTAAGAAACTGATTAACATTGCACGAAACAAAGTTGACATGGGATTTGAATCTGGTGAAGATCTTCTTAGGAAACGTGAACAAGTAATCAAGATTACAACATGTGTAAAGAGTTTTGATACATTGCTAGGTGGAGGATTTGAAACAGGTTCAATATCGGAATGCTTTGGTGAATTTGGGTCTTCAAAGACACAGATAGCACATGCATTAGCAGTAAACATCCAGCTACCAAAAGAAAAAGGTGGTGCTGAAGGAATGGCTGTTTACATAGATGGTGAAGGTGCATTCAGGCCAGAAAGAATTCAGCAGATGGCGCTAGGTGCAGGATTAGATCCACAGCAAGCATTAAAAAATATTAAAGTTGCAAGAGCATTTAATTCAGACCACCAGATGTTACTTGCAGAAAAAGTAGAGGATTTAATTACTAAGGAAAAACTTCCAATTAAATTAGTAATAATAGATTCACTAACAGCACACTTTAGAGCTGAGTTTGTTGGCAGGGGGACTTTAGCAGACAGGCAGCAGAAGCTTAACAAACATATGCATGTTTTATCAAAGCTTGCTTCAGTCTACAACCTTTGCGTTTATGTGACAAATCAAGTAATGACAAAACCAGATACTTTCTTTGGGGATCCAACAGTAGCAATAGGTGGAAACATTGTAGGTCACAATTCGCAAACAAGGGTTTACTTAAGAAAAGGTAAGAAAGGTACAAGGGTTGCAAAATTAATTGATTCTCCTCACCTTGCTGATGGAGAGGCAATTTTTGAAGTTACAGAGGGTGGTCTAAAGGATGTAAAATCCTAATTTTTTATTTTTTACCATTTGCTATCTGTAATTTTTAACCAATAACCAATATGTCTTAGTGTAATGTGCCCAAAAAACCATACAAAGATTATCCAAAGAGATAATTCAAAGGTTAGATCATAAATAGGAATTAAAAATAAAACTAATCCTACTGGAGAGTCAAGCTGATCAAGAAAGAAAACACTCTGTCCTGGTGCAATCTTCATCATTCTTTTCATAAAACTTCCAATTAAATCCCCAAACATCACACCTGCAGCAATAACAACTCCCATTTTTCCAGGAGGAACTCCTACATTGTAAATATTATCCGCAATGATAGCACCAATAATTCCTCCAACAAGTGCAAAGAATATTCCCCTCCATGTTTTATGTTCCCCAAACATTCCTGAACCAAAATCAACAGGCTTATTCAAGAAATTAAATTTTCTAACAAGAACTGGCGCCATATTTGCCAAACTCCCTGGAATTAAAAAGTAAAGTACTTCAAGTAACATCCTTAATTATCCTCTCAACAACTTCAATTATTTTATTATTATTTTTCTGGTCTGTTTTATATTTTTTGTACCTACTTAAATTACTTAGAAACTTCCTTATATTAATTGTGTTTATATCGTCATAATATTCACCATAATTTTTTTCCTTTATATATAAAGCATTTAACTTTTGTTCAAAGTGTTTCTTTATAGGAATAGCAAGAATAGGTTTGCCTAAAATAAGTGATTCAGAAATTAAAGTAAATCCTGCATTAGCTATAACAGCCTTACAATTCTTTAAATCATTTAAAAATTCATTAGAATCGTCAAATTTTTTAAAAGTTAAATTTCCTTGTATTTTATTAAAATCATAACCATAAACAATAAACTTTGCATCTATTCCTTCTAAAATTTCTATTAATTTTTTATAGCTTGAAGTTGACTGATAAACAAAGATATAATCTTTAGTTGTAGGTTTCGCTTTTATTATTTCTTCCCTAACTATAGGTTGTGTTAAGAATCTCTTACCATTTTTTTTAAGTTTAGCTCCTTCAAAAAAAGTAATCACAGAATAATCTGGCGAAGGAACTAATGTTTTAATAACTCCCTTAGCTTTGAGATAATCAACATAATTACTTTTATTAAAATCACCGTATATAGTATAGTGCTGGTTACCTATTGAAACTAAAGGTTTTTTCATTTCTTTTGCAACTAAGCATACAAAAGTTTCCATATCAGAAAAGAAAACGTCAGGATTAAATTTTCTAATTATTTTTTTAGCTTTTTTTAATTTTGCATAGTTATTAAAAGACATTTTTTTCATATTTAATAGCAAAGTTCTGTAATTAATAATCATATTTTCTTTGAAAGCTAATTCAAGTCCCTCTATATTTATTACTTTATTTTTGAAATATTTTTTAAGAAATTCATAAGGAAAATTACTTGCTAGAATTAAGATATCATGCTTTTTCTCCAGTTCTTTTAATAGAACCTTCATGCGCATAGCATGGCCTATACCAACTCCACAAACACCAAAAACTAGTTTTACCATTATTATTCCTTACTCCTAATCAAAAATAAGTGTCCAAAACCTTTATAAATTTTCGGAAAACCCCATTTCTTAATGGATCACGAAAAATGCACATCATGTCACATAGAGGTTTTAAATCAAGCTGGTACAGTAGCGTTTAAATGTCCTTCTTGTGCACAGTCTAAGATAGTTAGATGTCCTAACTGTAGGCAGATCTCTTCTAAGTATACATGCGAGAAGTGTAGTTTTACAGGACCTAATTAGAAAATGGCAAAGATGTATATTACTTTCAAAATTCTTCCTGAGTCGCCCGATGTAGATCTAGAAAAATTAAAAGAGAAGCTAAAAGATCAGGTTGAAAAATTAAAAGGTAAATATCATAGTTCTGATATAGAGCCACTGGCTTTTGGATTAAATGCATTAAAGCTGACATTCATGTTTGATGAATCTATTTCAACAGATCCAATAGAAGCAAAAATATCTGAGAATGAAGAAGTTAGTTCTGTTTCTGTAATTGATATGAGAAGAGCTTTTGGTTAAATTCTTTTTTCAATATAATACTCAAAATTAAGATCCTTTGGAAATAATTCTTTTCCTTCTGAAGGTTCAAATTTACCTCTTCTGGGTTCAGTACATAATCTAATATCTGGTTTAACTTTTCTAGCTTTTCTTTCTATTTCAGGAAAACTAAAATAACTCTTACTTAAACAATTCTCAATCCTTCCACCAGCATCATCAACGGCCAAGCATAATGATTCAAAAGTACTTTGTGCACCTGCAATAGCATCATCAATAGTTTCCCCTCTACCAGTAGGATCTCCATCATTTAATGCCATAGCTAAATACATTTCATCTTCCCTACACACAAAATATTGTTGAGTAACCATTATAAAATGGATTTCTACAACATTTATATACTTTATTGAATAATAATAATAATGGATAAATTAACAGAAGAAGAGATTGAAAAGATTCGTGAAGCAATTCTAGAAGCTCCAGCAGAAGAAAGAGAAGAAAAAGCACAGGAAATTCTTTCTCAGTTAACACCTGACCAAGTAAAACAATTACAAGGTGGTCAGCCACAATGTCCTTTTTGTTTAATGGGAGAAGGGAAGATTCCAACCACAACATTGTTTGAAGATGAAAATTTTAAATCAGTTCTTGAAATAAATCCTGCTAGTGAAGGCCATGTTATTATTTATCCTAAAAAGCATTTTGCAACTTTAACAAACCTTAATTCAGTCCAGGTTGAAATGTTATTTCTATTAGTTGCAGGGATTTCAACAGCATTAGAAAAGATATATGGTGCAACTAGTGTTTATATTCAAAATGGTAAAGCAGCAGGGCAGCGTTTTGATCATTTAGTTATTAATATCATTCCACGAACAGCTAATGATGGGATTCAGTTTGGTTGGACTCCTAAATCTAGCAAACCTCAAGAATTAGAAAAATTAAAAGAGAAGATTTTAGAGTTTATGCCTAAGGAAGAAGTGAAAGAAGTTAAAGTCGAAATCCCAAATGATATATTTAATGCAGCACCTTCATATGAAAAAAGAAGACCATAATTGAAGAAGGGATTTTCCCTTCAACCCTAAAAAGCGACGCAGTCTAAATTATTAAAAATTTTATCCACCAATTCCCAACAATAATAGTTATTAAAAATCCAACAAAGAAACTAGGAATAAAAGGAATCCCATAACGTACAACAACGTTCTTGACTTTATCAGAATGTAACTTTTCAATTTTTTTATTTGTAGCTTCAATGATCTTCCCATTTTCAAATAACCAGTCTCCTTCAGTTAATTTAGAAATTGGTATTCTCCTAATCATACAAGCTTTATCAACAATTCTCATATAAAGTATAAACATAGCAGCCATTAAAACAATCAATCCAAAATAAAACTGCATCACAAACATTATCCAATCTAAAACAAAATAAGCAATTAAATTAAGTAAAACAAAAAATCCAATAACAAAATACCACAACCTATAATCTAATTTACCAAGTTCATTCTTAAACTTACTGTAATTCTGCAAAGTCAAAATAATACTATAAATAATTCCAATTACAGATCCAGCAATCATAATATTCATAAGCAGTTCAAATAAAAAATTAAAGTGTAAATATGGATTAAAAACAACAGTTTGATAATTACCAAACATACTTCCCAACCCACTCAATAACTTAGCATCCCCACCACCCCATTGTTTTGCATAATACATAATCATTCCAAAAGCAAAATACACAACAAACCCAATAAAACCATAAATCAAATAACTAAAATCATGAGAGATAACAGAAAATATTAACCTCCCTCCTAATCCTATAGCAATCAAGCTAAAGCTCAACCAATTAGGGACTTCTCTAGTTTTTAAGTCAAATATACTAGCTAACAATAACCAGATTAAAGCCACAATTACAAAAGCTGTAAAAAGTTCCATAAATTAACTCTATTCACTATATTTATAAAATTTCTCAAAATACCAAATTCATGAAAGTAGCAGTTATAGGTGCAGGTCCAGCTGGAAGTTACGCAGCATTGAATCTTGCAAAGAAAGGATATGATGTAACCATCCATGAAGATCATGATCAAGTAGGAATTCCATTCCAGTGTACAGGTTTAACAACATCACCATTAACAGATTTCATTAAGCTGGATAAGAACGTTCACATTAACACAATTAAAAGATTCAAAGTATTCTCACCTAATAATTCAATGGTAGAATTCAAGTTAAAAGAACCGGAAATAGTTTTAGACAGAATAGGTTTTGATAAATTCCTAGCAGAAAAAGCACAAGAAGCTGGTGCAAAACTAGAATTATCTAATAGATTCATAAAAAATACAGAAAAGGAGATAGAAGTAAAAACTAAAGAAGGAATAAAAAACATTCCATATGATTTTCTTGTTGGTGCAGATGGACCATTCACAGCAGTAGCAAAATCAAATTATATGTTTGGAAAAAGAAAATTTATGACAGGTTATCAGGCTAGAATCAAGATGGAAATGGAAATTGATGTTATAGAAGTATTCTTAGGTTATGGTGTTTTTGCATGGATAGTTCCAGAACCAGATAATATTGTTAGGATTGGTTTAGTAACAGAAGATCCAAATCCAGTAGAAATATATAATAAATTATTAAGAAACAGATTAAAGGAACCTCAGCAAACATTAGACTATCAAACTGGATTAATTCCAATATATGATCAAAAAATTAAAATTCAAAAAAATAATATCTTTCTAATTGGTGATGCAGCTACACAAGTTAAAGCTTCTACATTAGGTGGAATTATTCCTGGAATGAGAGCTGGTTTAAAATTAACAGAGTCAATAGAAAAAAACAAATCCTATTCTGAACTTTGTAAGGATATAAACAAAGACTTATGGATTCATCTAAAAATTTATGAAACAATGAAGAAATTTACTGAAAAAGATTTTGACAATTTACTCTACTGCACAGCAAAGCCTAAAGTAAAAGAATTAATTGAAACATTTAACAGAGATTATCCTTCAAAGTTTGCTTTACAGCTACTCTTATATCAACCTTCATTTCTAAAGTTTGCGAAATTTTTACTATAAAGTAATTAATCTGTACTTTTTTTCGGATTTCAAGCCTAAACACATATTAACTTTAAGGTCTTAGTATTTTAAGAAAAAGAAAAATCTCAGTTTGATACTGAGAAGGTACCCCCGCGCCATGCGGGTTCAAAAAGCGTTCCTCACGGTGGCTTGCAAGTCCCGTCCCTACCTCTAAAAAAGCACATGGCTTTTGTCTGTAATCTCCACAAATTTTAAATACTCATTCTGTCCTATATTTATTCTATAATGCTAAAAAACAAGCGTGGAGAAGGTGAAGGGAAGGCAGTAGCAGTTCTTTTGTTAGTAATTGCCTTATTCATAGCACTTTACGTCCTTATTTTACCACCTGAAGAAAGAAGTCAGTTGCTAGGTGAAAATGAAACTGATACAGGGATTACTAATACAAAAAGTACAACAAACGAGGGTTCTGTTGAATTGTTCACATCGACCCCTGGTCTGATTAGCCCAGAAAAAACCTTCGGTACAAATCATCAGATAAACGCAGTTAACTTATTTGTTAAAACAGAACCTAAGTTAATTAACTTGGCATCTTCTTTAGATGTTGCAAGAAGTTTATTCACAAAATCATCTCCTACTCTTAAGTTTGAAGTAAAGGAATTAGGAGACATAAACAAAGTTACGTTTTTTTTTACAGTCCTTAAAGCAGAAGGAATATTAAAGTTAAAAATAAATGGAATGGAATTCTTCAGCGAAGATGTTGCACCAGGGATTAAATTAGTTGAAGTTCCTATAACATTCTTAAAAGCAAACAATGAACTTGAAATTGAGGTTTCCCATCCAGGAGTAGCAATCTGGAATACAAATGAGTATGCTTTAAAAAGTGTTGGGGTAAAAGAAGAGTTTGAAATAATTAATTCCAAAGAAGAAAGGTTCTTTACATTAACTCAGGAAGAGAAGAAAGTAATGAATCAAGTAAAATTATCATATTTCTTGCACTGTAACTCAAAACCAGCCAGAGATTTTACTTTATTAAGAGTTTTCTTGAATGATAATAATATATTTTCAGGGCAGACCAGATGTGTAAGCACAAACCAAAATATAGATATAGAAACAGCAGATCTTATCCCAGGCAACAATAAATTATTATTTTCAATAGATGACGGAGATTTTTCATTTAATAATATTGAATTACAAACAAGAACAGATTCAGAAGATTTCCCAACATATATCTTCCAGGTTGGAACAAACATTGTCAATGATATTCCATCTAGAAGGAAAAATATCAAGTTGCAATTATTCCTAGACAATGATTCAAAGCAGAAGAGTGCCAGGATAAAGATTAACAATGGTAGTTTATTCTTAAACACAAACACAGGTGATTATGAAGCTGACGTAACAGAATTTATCAAGGAAGGTTCAAACTTCATTAAGATTGTTCCTAATACAGATTTTAACATTGTTGGCTTGAAAGTTATTGTTAAATAAAAAAGAGGTTTAATTATGGCATTAAAGGATTATATTCCTACATTTGCAAAAGCAGGGAGTAAAATAAGTAGTGGAGCAAGTGGTGCAGCAAGTGCTATTTCTTCTGCTGCTAGAATGGATATAGGTGCAGCAAGTGCAGCCGCAATTAGGGGAATTGGAAGTGGGGCTTCAAGGTTAGGGAAAGCAGATGTTACACCAGCCTTAAAAGGTACAGCAAGAGTTACAGGAAAAGTTGCGGGCGGTGTTGGAAGAGGAGTTCTTGGTGTTGGTCGTAAGATTATCCAAGCAGGAGAAGGCCGTGGAATAATTCCTGATTGGGTAAAAAAAATATTTGGTCTTGGTTTAAAATTTACTTTTGGTTTATTAATAATAGGAATTGTTATTGTAACATTAATTTTAGGTTTTAATTGGTATCAGACAGGTGTTGGAGGGGTGGGTGTAACACATGCTCAGGTTGCTGGTAAAGAAGTTGGCCTTCCCATCTTAACAAAACTAGGTTTGCGTGATGCTTATCTTGCAGTTGTTTCACCAGAACAATTATTAGTTCAGTCTTCATTTGAATCGGATATAGAAAAGAATGCAGCTAATGTTAATCTTGGAGTAAGAATAAAAAATTTTGAAACAATAGGAAAAGTATTTACTGATCAAGCCTTTTCTATGGTGGGAACTATTGAGGCAGAGTCTTTGCCTGATGCAATAGAACTTTTCGTAACATGCAATATGGAAGATTACCAAAATAATTTTCCAGTTCCAGCAGAAATATCACTTCCAGGTGCTGTTAATAATCTTGCAAGAATTAATAAAGGAATCAAAGAAGTCATACAGGCAACATGTACATTTCCAGAAGGAGTAAGGATAGAAGATAGTGATCAAGTCATAACAGCAAAACAAGCCTCAATGCATGTTGCATATAATTTTGAAACCAAAGCCTCTCACAAAACATATGTCCTTGATATAGGTGAGTTGCAAAAATTCAAATCAAGAGATCAAGATCCATTTGATTTTTACAAAGTATCTGATCCTCAGTTAACGGGTAAAAGGACAATAAAATCAAAAGCAACACCAGGGCCAATTAATTTAGCTATAGGTACATATCAATCACAGCCATTTACCCAAGATACACCATATTGGTTAGGTGTTACTATTGCAAATAATGCAGAATGGCGTGGAAATTTACAGAAATTAAATTCATTAGAACTACAAGTACCAGATTTCATTTCATTAGAATCTGATCCAGAATTTGGTAGAAGTGCACAACCAGCAACATGTGATTTTACTAGTACAGGAAAAACAATCCAAGATGGAAATCTTAAGTACAAAGTTTATGAACTAAAGAATGAAGTATTAGAAAAAGTAAATAAAAATTGTGATATCAAATCATTAAAAGATACAGTCCTAACAAGACAAACATGTATTGACCTTTTCAAAATATCTTTAGATTTTAGATGTAGATTCAAATTATCTAAAGATTTACAGTCTCCTACATTAACTTATGATGCAATAGGAGCTAAAGCAAAATACATTTACGAAACTGAAAAGAATGCAGCAGTTAATATTGTAAAGATTCCAACAGGAATAGCATAAGCTTTATTAAAGGAGAATAATAAAAATTAAAAAATGCAAAAAAGAATATTATTATTAATCTTAGTAGTTTTTATAGTTGGGTGTATGCATGAGAATCTTTTAGGTGGAGGAGGAAAACAATCTGCAGGAAAAGGAATTAAAATGGAATTAACTTCATTTCCAAGATCATTAGCAGCAAACGAACCATTTTCAGTTTCAATAAGATTGACAAATTATGTTAAAGATGTAGTGCAAGGTAACTTATGTATTTTTGATTCCCCTTCTGATAGGTTTGGTGGTGTACCACAGAGAGAATGTAGTACAGTAAACCTACAGCCTCTTGAATTAACACAAGATGGGAAAGAGTTGCCAGACCAGCAAGAATTTAATTTTCCAGAAGCAGGCACTTATTCCTACCATAATCTTGATCCTGAAATTACACACGGCTCTGTAATCACAGCAATATTAAGATATGTAACACAAACAAAAGCAAGTGCACCTTTATGTATCAAAAATCCAGCTGTTCGTGAGTCCTCAATTCCAATTCCATGTCCTGACGAAGAATCATTATCAGTTAAACAGCCAGACACACCAATCAAAGTAACATCAGTTAAAAAATCAGTCAGTCGCATATCTAACACAGAAGTAAAGCTAAAAATAGAGATGGATGTAAAGCAGATTGATGAAGGTGAAATATTTAGTGAGGAAGAAGTTCAGGATATAGGAATTTCAAAAGAAAAAGGTATTGAATTTTCAGCAGATTACGGTGGAATTCCTTTAGCTTGTAGTCCAGTAGTGCAAGGGAAAGTAGATTTAAGAGAAAAGGAAAGAGTTATTAAGTGTAATGCAATCATAAATGTAGGCCAGGATTTTATGAGTAATAACCTGGTAATGACATTAAGGTATGGATTCCAACAGAGTGTATCCACAGCTGAAATAAAGCTTGAAACCGAACAACAGGTGTAAAAGAGGGATAATAAATGAGTAAGGCAACAAAAACATTGGTAATAATTTCTTTAGCCTTGTTACTTTTATCAGCACAGAAATGTGAAAAAAAGCAGGAAACGGTTAAGGCCGCATATGGTTTTATTGGTGGAACTTCTGGTTTAGATTCTTTATTTGTTTCAGGTCAGCCTCCAGAAAAGGTATTGGATGCAGGCAATGAGCCATTTGTTATTGCAGTTCAGCATAATAATAATGGTGAGTATGATATTAAAGAAAATGAGATTGTGACAACATTAGAAGGTATTTCTTTTTCAACATTTAGTATAAATAAACCAACACAAACAAACGATATTAGTTTACCGAGGAAGATATTAGAAAAAGCAACAAAAAGTGTAATTCAAGGGGGCCAGGCAGAGGCGGTTTATGATGCATCTTATAAAGATGATATATCATTTGATAAGACACACACAATAGCTGTAAATGTTTGTTACAAATATCAAACAAAAGCAGTATCATCATTATGTTTAGTTAATAATCCCACACAAAGGCATAGAGAAACAGATGTTTGTTTGATTAACGAAGGTAAACCTGTTGGAAATTCAGGTGCTCCTTTGCAGGCAACAACATTATCACAAAGAGCTTCTGGTAAGAACGAAGTAATATTTACATTCCAGATTGAAAACAAAGGTACAGGTAGTGTTTATGCACCTAGTTTGATTCAAAAGAAAGAATGTACAGACAGAGCTAATGAAGATATTTTAGACTGGGCACAAGTTTCAATTCAAAGTCCAGAAGGATTGCCTCTTGAATGTGCTAAATTAAATAACGGTGCAGAAGGTCAGGTAAGGTTGATTAAAGGACTAACAACAATATCTTGTAAATTAGATACTTCAAAGTTGACACAAGCAGCACCATTTACATCTGAAGTATTGGTTACATTAGATTATGCCTATAAGACACACTTTTCAAAGCAGATTACAGTTGAGAACGTAGGCTAAAGCTTTTTATATCTTTTCTATTTCTATTTATTTATGGATACAAGATTACCTTTTGAAAAATTAGAAACAGATATTTTAGTAAAGAAAGAAGCTCATACAGATGTTAGATATGGAAAATCTCCAGAGCAAAGAACAACAAAGGAATTGTTAAATTATGGGGTTATCTGTTTAAATAAACTGGAAGGCCCAAGTTCGCATCAAACCTCAGATTATGTAAAGCAAGTTATAAAGGTAAGTAAGGCTGGACATGGAGGTTCTTTGGACCCAAACGTTACAGGTGTTTTACCAATAGCGTTAGAAAACGCAACAAAGGTCATGCAAACATTATTAACTGCTGGAAAAGAATATGTTTGCTTGATGTATATTCATAAAGAATTACCAGAAGAAAAAATAAAATCTATTCTAAATAGTTTTGTTGGAAGAATAACTCAGCTGCCTCCAATAAGATCAGCAGTAAAGAGGGAATATAGGCAGAGAAATATTTACTATCTTGAGATTATTGATATTAAAGAAAAAGATGTTTTATTTAAGGTTGGTTGTGAAGCAGGGACATATATTAGAAGATTGTGTGATGACTTTGGAAAAAAAGCAGGTTTTGGTGCCCACATGAAGCAGTTAGTAAGGACAAAAGCAGGACCCTTCAGACAGGAAGACTGGTGTTCATTGCACGATCTAAAAGATGCGTTTTATCTTTATGAAAAAGGAGATGATACTGAATTAAGAAAATTAATCAGACCAGCAGAATTTGCAGTAGGTCATTTACAAAAAATATGGGTTACAGATACAACAGTTGATACTTTAAGTCATGGTGCAAATCTTTCAATGCCTGGGATTGCTAAGTTGCATGCTAGTATTAAGAAAGGAGATTTAATTGCAATATTTACTTTGAAAGAAGAACTTATCTGCCTTGGTAATGCAAAGTTAGAAGCAAAAGAAATAATTGAAAAAGATAAAGGTATTGCTGTTATAACAACAAAGGTGTTTATGGAAGCTAATATATATCCAAAATTTAAGAAAGTGAATTAATTCATATTCCTTTCTCTATAGTTTTAAATTCGTTTATATTCATAAAATAAATAATAAAAACAATAAATAGTTATTATAATTGCTACTAGAAGAAAAGGTAATTTAATAGTATAGATATCAGCAAGATAACCAAAAATAGGTTCTATAATTAGAAATATAAGGGCTAGAAAAAAAGAAAACATAGAATCAATTGTAGCCCGTTGGTGACTTTGTAGATATTGATGCATATAACTACTCTTTGAAATCCCAAAAAAGCCATGTGGAATTCCAATTAGTATAAAACATATTGCACCAAGAATATAGCTCCTTGTTAGTACCATAATATAAAATAAAATAGTAATTGTTATTATCTGAAAACCAAACATACTGCGATAAGAAAATCTTCTTCGTAATAAGGGGGCAAAGTTAGCTGCAGCAGTTACTAGTAATGATTTAAACATATAAACTATACCAAATAAAACAGTCGGTAAAGCTAGCTGATTTAGGTAAATCTGTCCATAACCATACGAAATATCAGACCCAAGACTGAATAAAATTGTAAATAGTAATACTGATTTTAAATATGAATTTTTTAAAATAAATTTTGTAGATTGTTTGAAATGAGAGAATACACCAACATCTCTGATTGGTTTATGGTATTTTGGTTCGTTTAGAGTAAATGTGACAAAAAGTGAAAGCACTAAAAAGATTAAAGAAAGTTGAAAAGGAAGTAGTGGAGAAAATTTGTATAAAAAACCTGAAGAGACGAAAGCTATGATTAAAGGTATTTGTTGGTATATTTGTTGCCTTGCCCAAAATTTATCAAATTTGTCTTCTTTTTTTAGCACTTTTAAAGTATCATAAAAGAATGCAATGTCTGTGCCCGACACAAATGCAAATGCTGCTGCAGACCAAACACTAGCCAGCACCAAAAACAAATACTCTGTTGCATAGAGAAGTGTAATTAATTGTAATATCGCAAAAATTAAAGAAATTATTATTACTTTTTTTCTTCCCCATTTATCTGCAAGAATGCTTGAAGGAACTTCTAAAATCATCTTCACCATAGTCCATACTACACCTAGAATTGCGATTTTGAATATAGTTAAATTATGGGCAAGATAAAAAAGTTGTATAATCGGGGTATAAAATGCAAACTGGCCAAGTGAAGTAGCCAAATAGTATTTCCAAATATTTGATTTAATTTGCTGATTAAGGTTCATATATTAATCTAAAATATAGGATTTTATTAATATATCGAAAAGTGCTCCCATTAATTCTTAGAGCAAAACGAAAAATATCTAGGTATATTAAACAAATGAATACTTGTATTAAGTTTATTAATAATCTATGCAGCAAGGGGATCTATTTGGTAATCACAAAAACACAGGTTCATAATTAATTAACCAAACTTCTTTTTTATTATTAACAGTAACGAATTTACCTAAGAATTTAGCAATCAAATTAATATCATACTTTGAATCAAGTTTTTTATCAAAATTAACATTTCTAAATTCTGGATTATTTACTAAGCATTTGAACTGATCTAAATTTAAAAAGAATTCAATTGGCTGGCTTATTCTAAAAGTATCATTTGTTTTTTGAACAAAATAGTTTTTAGAAACTAAACTCTTAGTAATATCAAAAACTTCAGAGAACTGTATTTGGGTCTGTGCAAATAGTTGTGAAGCTTTGAATTCACCACCTATACCTACCGCAACTTGTAAAACTTTTTCTTCTTGTGCACTTAATGATCCTAAATTTTGAACCAGAGATTTTCCATGGTAGTTTTTAGCATCAGTAATGATATCAGCATTGGTCATATTAATAAGTAAATTAAAATTATTGCTTCCTTTATTGCAGTTAATTAAGTAGCACGGGACAAGAACTGTACTTACACTTAAAACTTTCCTGTCTGCTTGTATTTTTATTTCAGCTTTTGATACTTTTGGGGAAATTACATTAAGAACCTCTGTCATATTTCCCTCTTCAACTGTATTTTCAAACTCAGCATAAGTATCAAGGATATTAATAGCCTCCCCACCATGTTTTGTTTTTCTTGCTCGTATGTCTATAAACAAAGGCATGTCAACAACTCCAACAACCATAGCAGTTCCAATATAAAGATTCTTGATTTCGTTTTCAGTTTCAGAAGTAATGCCTTCTACAGAACTAGAAATAGCCTTTAGGTCATTAGGATTTGTTAGTTTTAAGATTACTTGAGTGCTTGCTTGAGATATTACAGACTTATCTAATCGTGCAGGTCTCTGGGAGATCACACACATACCCAATCCAAATTTTCTTCCTTCAGCAGATATTTGTCTTATGACAGGGGAACTTTTAGTTTCTCCAAAACTTCTTTCTGGTGCAAAATTATGTGCTTCCTCTAAAACTAAGAAGAAAGGAGGAATCTCTCCATCTTTTCTTGCATTAAATAAATCAGTCAGCACTTTATACACAACCACTTCCTGTATTTCAGCTGGAGTTCCTCTTAAATTTAATATTGAACATCTTCCTGGCTGTATCATTTCCTGTACTGAAGTAGCTTGATCAGAAAATATGTTTAAGTTTTTAAGATACTCAATAATGTTAATCAAGTTCCACTTCAATGAAAAATCTTCTGCTTCTAAATAGGTAATAAGTTTATCAAAATCAATTTTTCCATTCATGTCTTTAAGTACAGAATATAAAAAACCTTTTTGTGTTGCAGACAATTTAGCAGGTAATAAATGCATTAATTCAGCACTGGTTAAAGTTTGTGATGAAAGTGTAAACTGTTTAGAACTTGGATTTTTCTTAACATCTGGTGAGAATTCCATAATTCGATTACCATATCCCTTTGGTTTAATTTCAAATCTCTTTAATAATTCTCCATCTTCAGTTTCATATCTTAAGCTTCCATATTCTCCATGAGGATCAACTACAAATATAGGAACATTCTTTTCCATAATTTCTTCTATAAGAACACCAGAAGCAAAACTTTTACCAGATCCGCTCTTTGCTAATATCAGGCAATGTTTTGTTAATAATTTATTTAGATCAAGATGGACTTTGATATTCTTTCCTTCTAACTTCCCAATATAAGCACCATACTTAGTTTGTTCCAGCTGTAATGTTTTTTCAATAAATGGATCATCAGCATCATATATTTCAGCCCCAGGTTCAAGTGGAATCCTAATTCCTTTCAATAGTCCTTGTTTACTTCTATAACCTAAGATATTACATTTTGCAGTAGTTTTAGTTCCTAATTTTTCAATTTCAACAACTTGTGCTAATACATCATAGCCTTCTTTATGTGTTGCTTTTACATATTGAAATTTTTTTGTTTGAGCCTCTACATCGAATAAGAACTCATTCGTGGAGCTTTTTCCAGTTATTTTACCAAGAACCATGGTTTTAGAGAAATATGCAGGTTTTTTATATTTTTCTAACCTCCACTATAACATGTTTAATTTAATTAAGATAGATCGGCAGTCTGGAATTCCATTAATAGGAGCAATTCATTTTGGGGTTATAGACCGAGGATCAACGCTTCTTCAAGTAAGAACTCATACTGCTTGTAACATGAATTGTACATTTTGCAGTACAGATGCAGGGGCTTTTACCAAGTATCATCCTTTAAATCTCGAGATTTCAGATGTTGATTATTTAATAGATGCAATCAAAGAAGTAATTGTTTTAAAGAATGGCCAGGTTGATCAGATATTTTTTGATTCTGTTGGTGAACCTACAGCATATCCTAAATTAGTGGAGTTAATACAGAAAATGTCAAAGATTCCTGAAATAAAAGTTATTGCAATGCAGACAAATGGAACATTATTAAACAAAGAAAGAATAAAGGCGTTAGAAAATGCAGGTCTTACAAGAATAAACATGTCAGTTCATACGTTAAATCCAGAAAAAGGGCAGAATCTTTTTGGTTCAAAACTTTATAATATAGAGAGAATAAAACAAAACATTCAAGATATATTAGCTTCGAAAATAGATCTTATTCTTACTCCAGTTTATTTGCCAGGTGTAAATGAAGAAGAATTAAAAGAATTAGTAAAATTTTCAAAAGAAATTGGTTGTAAGATTGCAATCCAGAAATATGAATTATATAAATATTCTAGAAAGGATAAAAGAGTAAAGCATCAGAATTGGTACAAATTCTTTAAAGTTTTGGAAGCGTGGGAAAAAGAATTAGGGGTAAAGTTAAAAACTGGTCCTGCAGATTTCAAGATTAAAAAATCTAACAAAATCCCCTTAGTTTTCAAGAGAGGGGATGAAGTAATTGTAGAAGTTAAAGCGCCAGGTTGGGTAAAAGGAGAAATGTTAGGTGCTGCAAAGAACAGGTGTGTAACAGTGGTAGATTGCAATTCTGAAGTAGGACAGAAAATAAAAGTCAAGATTATTGATTCTAGAGATTCTATTTATTTAGCAAAAAAATGTTAATTTTTATTTTGACTACCATAAGATAATTACAAGAAATCAAAACTTTTATATATCCTAAAAAGCAAATAAATGCTAAGGGGGTGAAGGATAAAAATGGCAGATAGAAAATCACATTCAGTAGGACTTTGGGAGAAGGTAGGAAGTTGGTCTTTCCTAGCTGGTGTTGTAATTGCTGTTATATTAGGAGTTATGGGTGAGAGAACGCCAACAACCACTAATATATTATTAGTTTTAGGTTTAATAGTTGGTTTGTTAAACATAACTGGTAAAGAAATAGTTCCATTCTTGGTCGCATCAATAGCATTGATTGTATCAGGATTGGTGGGTGGAGTTTCGCAAGCTCTTCCAGGTTGGTTAATAGCAATATTAGCAAATATAATAATATTTGTTGTACCAGCAGCAATTGTAGCATCGTTAAAAACAATCTACGTATTAGCGGCAACAAAATAAATTTTTATTTTTTTAATATAGAAGGGATTTTCCCTTCAACCCTAACAAGCGACGCAGTCTTCACTACTATAATTAAACAATTCTGTATTTTTTTTTGGATTTGAAGCATAAACACATATTAACTTTGAGGTCTTAATATTTTAAGAAAATAAAAAGGCCAAGATGGCCGAAGCACTTAGTTGATACTAAAAACACTTTACCGTGAATAATTGATAGTTCTGCTAATATAAAAATATTTGGATTTTAGTAAAGCCAGGGTGGCCGAGCTGGGTAAGGCACTCAGTTGATGGCTGAGAACACTTTACCGTGTCACACGGGTTCAAAAAGCGTTCCTCACGGCGACTTGAAAGTCCCGTCCCTGGCGCTAAAAAAATTATCATGGTCTTTGAAAAGCGACGCAGTCTAAATTTACTTTCACAAAATTTAATAATCCAAACAAATTCTCATAATTCATGCAAAAACCAGTAAAACAGGTAAAGGTTGTAATAAGGGGTAATGTTCAAGGTGTTTTATTTAGATATCATCTTCTTCAGTTATCTTTGCAGTGCAACATTAAAGGTTATGTAAGAAACAAGCAAGATGGAACTGTCGAAGCAGTATTTCAAGGCAATCAGGCGGATTTAGAAGCTATGATTAAATTCTGTAGACAGGGGCCTGATGGGGCAAAAGTAGAGGATATTGAAGTAATTGAACAAGCAATTACAAACACATTTAAAGATTTCCGCGTTGCCAAATAGTATGTTAATAGGAACAACAATAAAAGGAATAGAAGAGATAGCAGAAAAAGAATTAAAGAAATCAAAAAAAATTCTTCCTGGCAGATTATTATTTGAATCTAATACAAATGAATTTCAAAGTTTATTAATGCTCTACACTTATATTACACATTTCAAGTTTAAGGACGCAGATGATCTTATAGAAAAATTAAAACCCCTAAAACTTACAGTTGAAGAACCATTCAAAGTAGAATGTAAAAGGGAAGGAGATCATGATTTTAGTTCCCAGGATATTGCAGCGAAATATGGTGCTTATTTAGCAGAAAATCTAAATCCAGACTTAAAGAAACCAAAGACAGTTGTTTACCTTGACATTCAAGATAAAAACTGTATAGTTGGATTAAATCCTATTAATTTATCTAAAAGGCATTATAGAGTAAAGACTACTTCCCAATCATTAAACTCAACTGTGGCATTTAGTTTAAGTATTTTTGCAGATATAAAAGAATCTTATGTAATAGTCGATCCTTTTTGCAAGTCATCAGATATACTTATTGAAGCAGCAAGATATTCTAAGTCAAAAAAAATATTTGGTCTTGATCAAATAATTGCACATATTAGAAATTCTAAAATAAATTCAAAGCTTGCAAAAGTAGAACTTACAATTTATCAATTGGATTTAGATTGGCTGGAAACGAAATTTGATGGGAATTCAGTAGACAGAATATTAACATTCCCTCCTATTTACACAGCACTAAAAAAAGATGTTCTTAACATTTACAAAGAGTTTTACATACAAGCTGATAAAATTCTAAAGAAAACAGGGAAGATTTGTTTAATTACAACAACTCCAGACCAGATTATATTTTCAAAGAATTTTAAGATTGAGAAAAGGCTTGATTTCAAGCATGGCGACTTAAATTACAGTTTACTTTTATTCCAGAAAGCTTAATATATCAAGAATATTCTAAAAATTGCTATGCTAGAACAAAACCCATTAATCCAACAAAGATTACAAAAGTTAAGCAGTTTAAAACAGATAGGATACGAATTTCCATATTCTTTCAAGCAGGAAAATCACGCAGCAGAACTTCTAAAGAAATACAAGAAAGATCAGAAGGTTGCAGTGGCAGGAAGAATTATGTTACTGAGAAATATGGGAAAGATTGCATTTTCGCATGTTCAAGATGTTACAGGTCAAATCCAGGTTTACTTTAAGGAAGATGATCTAAAAAATTACAAAATACTAAAACATATAGAAATAGGGGATTGGGTTGGAGTCAAAGGTTTTATGTTTAAAACTAAAACAGGAGAAATTACAGTTCATGCTAAATCATTTGAATTACTAACAAAAACAGTCAGACCTTTAGCAGAGAAATGGCATGGGTTAAAAGATAAAGAAGCAAGATACAGACAGAGATATGTTGACTTGGCAGTTAATAAAGAAGTCAAAGAAGTTTTCATGAAAAGAACAAAAATAATTGCATCTATTCGTGAATTTCTAGACAGTCAAGGTTTTATTGAAGTTGAAATACCATACCTGCAGCCAGTATATGGTGGTGCAAATGCAAGGCCTTTCAAAACACACATCAATGCATGGAACATGGATTTATTTTTATCAATATCTCCTGAACTTTACCTAAAAAGATTAATAGTTGGTGGTTTAGAAAAAGTTTACACAATCGGTAAATGTTTCAGAAACGAAGGTGCAGACAAAACACATAACCCAGAATTTACTTCACTAGAGTTTTACGGAGCATATATGGATTATAATGACATGATGGATTTAACAGAAAGATTATGGGAGCATGTTGCAAAGAAAGTATTAGGGACAACTAAATTCAAGTATCAAGGCAAAACATTTGATGTAAAAAGACCATGGAAGAGAATTACTATGTATGATGCACTAAAGAAATATGCAGCATTAGATATAAAAAATCTTTCAGATGAAGATTTAAAGAAATTATTATCTCAGAAGAAAATAGAAATTCCTTCAGGTTTCAACAGAGGACTTGCAATAACAGCATTATTTGAGGAATTAGTTGAAGATAAGTTAGTTGGACCAGTGCATATTATAGATCATCCAAAAGAAACATCACCATTATGTAGGGCAAAAAGAGGAAATCCAGAATTAATAGAAAGAGTAGAGCCTTATATTAATGGCTGGGAATTAGGTAATGGTTATTCAGAGCTTAATGATTCATTCTTGCAGGAAAAATTCTTCAAAGAACAGGAGAAAAGAGCAAAGGGTGGAGACGAAGAAGCTCAGAAAATGGATGAGGATTATGTTAAGGCATTGGAATTTGGGATGCCTCCAACAGGTGGAATGGGTATTGGAATAGATAGGATGGTAATGTTATTGACAGATTCTGAAAGCATAAGGGATGTTATCTTATTCCCAACAATGAAGCCAGAATTAGATCAAATTCCAAAACTTTAGTCATGTAACTCTTTCAATTTATTAAGAAATTCATTTTTGTTATCATTTCTATAAGTTTTACTTGGTTTGAGGATTAAATAACCATCATCATCTATTGCTTGGATATTTGTTTCATTTTCATTATTTGAATCATATTGTGGAGAATAATTGGAGGATTGTTGTTCTTCCTTTCCATCAACATATATTGAGTGATCTTCTTTAAGCATTTTATAAACGTTATCTCTATAATCTTCTGGTGTATAGTAGTGAATAGGTTCTTTCACAGATTTTTGTATATATTCATATTTTGGAACTGTTTGTTCAGTATTACTCTCTTGATCAAATTGTTTAGAGGGGATATCACCCATATTTCCACCATATACACTTCTAGGTGCTATAGTGCTTCTGCTTATGTATGAATTTAATTTTTTAATTTCTAAATATAATAGGTAAAAAAGAATTACAAACAAAACTAACCAAACAAATGAATAATCCTTAACATTATTTAAAGAATTAGTTAAATATCCAATTAAATTTAACAAAATTTCACTTATAGTCATATTATAAATAAAGGATATTGAAAATAATCCCAAAGGTATAGCTATTAGTATATTTTTTAATGTTAGAAATTTATTTTGATAGTCAACACTTATCAATTCCTTTAACCTGAAATAGTAAATTAATAGGAAAATAATGATTAAAACTAATATTAAGTTAATGATTTGTTTTTGTCTAATAACTAATATTGAACCAGCTTCTTCATATCCCTCATTAGATGTCACTATAAACTTAATTTTATTTATTTCATTAATTATATTTGGTTCTAGTATAATCCTAAAGACTTTTATTTCTTCTGGGGAGATTAAATCATATTTATCAGGTACAATTCTATAAGTGTCTAAAGGTAAACCAAGTATTTCTAATTTGACATTTGTTAGATCACCAGCACCGATGTTCTTTATTTTTAGGCTTTCTTCTTTTGATTCGTGATTATTAGAAACAATTATGGGGTAATCTAAAATTTGAATCTTCCCAATCACTCCTTCTTTAGTTTCTATTGCTTTTGATTCTAAACTTCTTACCCCTAAAATAATATCATCTGCTAAAATAGTTCTAATAAAAACTTCTATATCGTCTTTCCCATCATCTGTAATATCAAAACGTCTCTTTTCATTGGTATTCATATTGAATCTAAAAGGAGCAGAAGAAATTCCTAATTCTACATTATCCTCTCGTATATTTATATCTCGAAGAAGAATTTGGTGCTGGCTTCCATCCCATTCAATTCTAAATGCTATACCAGAAGGGTTTGCATTAGATTTAGGAATTATTCTATGTAAAAAATTAGTCGTTAATAAACCAATATCTTCAATTACTCCTATAGCTACCTTTGATAACCCAATTATATCTTTTGGTTGCCCTCCTCCTTTTTTCTCTTTTGTAGCTGGAGCAGTTACTATTACTTCATTTACAGCTGTAAAACTCTTTGAAGCCCCAGATTTTTCTGTTCCAAAATAAACAATAACTTTGAAAAAATAATCTCCTATTGTAGGCACTCTTAGTGTCAATTGAGTATTAAAACTTTTACCAGCTTGGATTAACTTTGCAGATGTAGCGTAATCAGTATCATCATTACCACCACAAGAATTACTTTGCTGCGTTACAATACAATACTCAATCTGATATTCTTGATCACCTGAACCTTCATTTGTTATAGTAACATCTGCTGTTATAGTTCGTACTGTATTATCTGGTATTGAATTAATTCTGACTTCAGCAGGACTACTTTCAAGTTCCCAATAATCACTCAGGTCAAAACTACCTTTTTCCGTTGTAACATTTACTAATGTTTCCCATTCCCCATCAGTTTGTGAAGCAGATGTTGTGAAATTATAAGAGTATATACCAGTTGAATCCTTTGTCATTGAAACATGATCAACAATAACATTTTGTAATGGGTCTAATAAGGTAGCAGTAGGGGTAACTAGTGGATCTTTAGGTGCACCTATAAAATCAAACACAGATAATTTTGCTAGATATTGGCTTCCAGCCGCAACTTCTCCGAAATCAGATAAAATCGCTCTTGTTTGGTTATTAATATTAGTTAGTATTGTAAATGTGCTCTGGTTTATTATTCCAGCAGTGTCATTTATTTTAGATGCAAATTCTTCAATAGGTTTAACTTGAAAAGAACTAAATCCAAAGAATTGATTAGAAGATACTCTGACAAAATAATCACCAAATGGTGCATTCGATGGTAATGTAGTAATATTTATGTATAACCCATTTGCTAATTGAGAAAAGGTTAAATTTGTTAGGAGTGTTTGATTTGGGAAATATACTGTTGCTGTGATATTACTCCCAACTACTGGATTTCCACTAGAATTTTCTAGTCCAACTGATATTGTAACATTATCTCCTCTTTTGTATTCTTTCCCGATTGTAATAGTCTCATAAATTTTATCTGCATATATATAACTTAATGTAAATAGTAAAACTAGTACTATAAGTAAGACTTTCTCCAAAATCATTAATTGTTTTAGCTTATTTTTCATTTTCCTCTATTTAATTTGAAGCTTTGAAAGCATCAAACCTCCACCAAATCCACACACCTTTACCAGGCCCAACGAATTTCCCCTTTATTTTTCCTTCACCCCTGAGTAAATTAAGTCTATAAAACACTTTTGTTCTAGTAATTGTCTCTTCCTTGATAAAATTAAGTTTTTCTTCAATTTCTTTAGTTTCTAAAGGTTCATCTGCATTATGGAGGATATTTATAATTTCGAGGCTAATTAAATCTTTCATTTTTCTTCATGAACCTCCTTTAATTTTTCTAGGAGTTCTTTCTTGCCTGTAGTTTGCTCAGCAGTTTGTGTAGTCTCTTTTTTGATCTCAAGATTAGAAATCTCAATTTTATCTTCTTGAGTTGGCTTTATTTCTTTATCTATTTCAGAAGGTATATTCATTAAAATATAATTTTGATTAATTTCTTTAGGAGGGAAAGAAGGTCCTTCTAATACTCTATTCATCTCATTAGTAATTATTTTACTTTTTGCATCTGTTTCGTTAGGTCTACTTTTTGGGATTTCTTGTTGACTCTGTCTAATATAATCTTTAGTAGTTGAATAATCAGTTTGAGGTTTATTCCACTGTGGTTTTGCTCCCTTTAATTTATCAGTCTGCTCTCTAAAGATTATCTCGAAACCAGACAAGATAGTTTTTATGAAACTATATAATTTATTATTACCTTTTGGTCTATATGCAAAACTATTACTTCTATTATTACTGAATTTTCTTCTTTGTGAATAAATTAAACCAAATAAAGTTAGGAATAAAATCAAACCAAGTATATAGACAAAAATCACCTTGATACTATTAAATATAATAGAAATTAAATCCTGAATTGATATATTTAAGAATATTGAAAATAATATTGAGATTATTAAAAGTCCAGTTAGAAGTTTTCTTATCTCAACTTTTCTTAAAATTAAAGGTATTTTTCCTAAATATTCAGTCTTATCAATAGCATATCTATAAATCCCTTCTTTTCTTGTCTTTTTATATATTAAGTAAGCAAGGATAATTAATATAATTAAATATAATAGAGATCGATATCTTGTATCTTCATTTATTTTATTCTCTTTGATTGATAGGCCTGTTATAGGATTTACATTAGTGGTTTTTCTATCAGCAATTAAAGTAGCAGTTTCAGATTCAATTCCTTCCTCAGAAGTTGCTATGAAATTAATTTTATATTTTTTAGGTTCAAGATTTGGTTTAAACATAATTCTAAATGTTTGACTCTCTTCACTTCCAATTAAATTAGTTGTTTCAGGAGAAATAGAATAACTATTAAGGGGTAATCCTGAGATTTCCATTCTTAAGTTTCTTAAATCACCTTGACCTTCATTTTTAATAGTTATTGTTTTTTCAGTTGAATCTTTATTTATTTCTATTATTTTAGGATAATCTACTATTTTTATTTTTCCTACTTTGATTGGTTCCTCTATTAACTCTACCTGCTTAGGTTCTTTCTCTATAGGTGGTTTAATTTGTATTGATGCCTCAGCTCCACCACTTGCTCCTTCATTTTTAGTTGGATTGCTAACTGATATAGCAGCCAATTCTTTATTTTGTTTTCCTTTATTCTCTTTTTCTATTGCTGTGAATGTTTGTGAAGCTCCAGAACTACTACTACCATAATAAACAATTAATTTAAAATAATAAATGCCTGGTCCAGGCACATTTAATGTTAATTTAGGATTAAATAATTCTCCATTTGTTAAGTGTACTACTTCAGAATTATAATCTATATCATCTCCACCACCACACTTGTTAGTTTGTTCTGCAACAATACAATATTCATATATGTAATCTGCTGCAGATTCACCTTCATTTACTATGGTTACGTCAGCTACTATATTTGGAACAATAGTATTTGTAATTGAATTAATTTTTACTTCTGCAGGACTAGTTACGAGTTGCCAATAATCATTTAGTAAAATACTTCCACTTTCCACCGTGACATTTACAACAGTTTCCCAGACTCCACTAGTTTGGCTACTGGATGTTGTAAAATTATATTGATATATTCCAGTGGAGTATTGGGTCATAGAAGCCCCATTTACAATTACAGTCCTTGTTGGGTCATAAAGTGTAACTGTTGGTGCTAGTAAAGGTTCTTTTGGTACCCCTGAAAAATCGAATATCCAAGCCTTTGTTCTATACTGTTGACCAGCTGCAACATCACCCAAATCAGATATCTCTACAAAAGTACTATTATCTATATTTCCTAATATTGTTTTAGTTGTTTCATTGATTTTTTCTAAAGTGCTGTTTGCATTATCTAATAAACTTTCAGTGGGTTTAACTTGGAACGTCTTCGCACCAAAGAATATATCTGAAAATGCTCTAATTAGATAATCACCATAAGGTACATCTGATGGTAAAGTAGTAGTATTTGTGTATAGGCCTGATGAGAATTCAGGTAATTTCATACTTATTAATGCAGTATTATTAGGATAGTATATTACAGCAGTTACATTCTCATTAGATATTGCATTTCCATCAGAATCTTCTAAAGTGACTGAAACTGTTACATTGTCACCCTTCTTGTATTGGTCTCCTGCACTAATAATACCATATGCTCTCTTCGCTCCTATTGATATATTTTGTATGGCAGAGCTACTGGAACCATTTTGAACAGTATAGTTTAATGTGGATAGATATAGTCCATCTGTAGTACATTGTGAGGTCCATAATTCTGAAACATTATCACCTCTCTCTAAATAACCTTTTACGACTGTTGCTTGTGATGAACGTGTAAATGCGCAATTAGGCGAGCCAAAACTTAAATTAGCTGTGACATTTTCGCACCAATCATTTATACAAGTTGAGCTTGAATTTACTTCAAATTCTTCATCGATAAGTTCTGATACTGGCATACTAATAATAGTTCTATTCATTATTCCTTGTGAATAGTCTGTACTAAAGAAGATTTGTGTTAAATTGAAGTTGCCTGCTGAATCGTTTGCATAAAGTGTAATATTGAATGTATTGTCATTGACTAAATTTGTAATAGTTATAGAACCGTTATTACAATTTGTTAATGTTTGATTCTGTGAGGTTAAGTTTGTAAACCAACAAAGTGCTAAGTTGGTATCTGTTGCTGTATAGTTTAAATCTATTGAACTCATTGTTGAATTTAATCTGTGGGTAGATCCATTAGTTGGAGTTATGACAGTTAAGCCCGGTATGGTAAGATCCACAGTGAATACAAGAGTGTCTGTAATATTCAAATTACCCGAAGTATCATTAGCATAGACAGTAATGTTTTGAATACCTTCACTTCTAATGAAACTAGTATTAGCAAGACAAGTGAATGATATGTTTCCATTTGTTGTAGTTGAGTTTAGATTATACCAACATTTATCCAGTGCTATATCATCAGATACAGTAATATTTAGAGTAACATTAGAAGTAGATAAGTTACTTAAGTTAGCTGGATAATTAATAACAAGACCAGGCGCGATAGCAACCGTGAAGAATATTATTTTTGAATCATTTACATTACCGTAAGTATCATTAGCATAGACAGTAATGTTTTGAATACCATCACTTCTAATGAAACTAGTATTAGCAAGACAAGTGAATGATATGTTTCCATTTGTTGTAGTTGAGTTTAGATTATACCAACATTTATCCAGTGCTATATCATCAGCCACACTAATGTTAAGTGTAACATTAGAATTTATTAAGTTAGTCCCATTAGTTGGGAATATTATTGATAAGTTAGGTGCTAATGCATCAGTTACATTAAAGACAATAAGATCAGAAATGTTCAAATTACCGTAAGTATCATTTGCGTAGACAGTCACAT
>CAZTRI010000012.1:0-5772 GCA_964616675.1 Candidatus Woesearchaeota archaeon | reverse complement strand
AGAAGAAGTGATATAGTATTTTCACCAAGTAGAATTAACCCCGAATTTGCAACTTACCTTACAAATATTCAGAACGAGCTTCTTGAGGTTGATTAAGTCTTCTCAAATCCTCTTTAGAATAAACCCCTGTTAATTTTGGATGTCCACCACTATTTCCTTCTAAAAAAGCACGTTTTAATTCTTCACCAATTTCAGATCTATGAACTCTGTATTCATATCTTATTTCCCCCATTCCAACTCTCCACTCACTTACATAACAATTTTGAGGAACCAATCCAAACATCCTATTAGAAAGACTAGATAAACCTTCTAATTTTGGATCTTCTAATGCTCTCCTTAAAGTATTTAGATAATTTACCATATTATATCTTATATAGACGAAAAGGTTTAAATACCTTTCGGGGGTTGAAGGGCGAAGCCTTTCTACAAAAAGATCAGAGATTTAGGACAGAACTTTTTAAAAATATATACTCTATATAGGTAAGCATATTAATAGTTAATCATTTACAAAAAAGTTATATAATTTATAAGGCTAAGATTAATAAACCAAATTAACCTATTAATATTAGTTAAGGAGGTATTAAAAATGAGTTTAGATTTAAGTTTAGAAAATAGAAGAAATATAGAATCTAATGAGGGAGAACAAGACTTTCTACCTTTTGCTTCAACATATCTAGAAGAACCAAAAGTAATTGGAGCTTATGATAGAAAAGGTATAGGATCTTACACAAGTGTAACAGTTTGTACATTTAAATTAATTCCATTAATAGATGATGGGGATTAATTTTTATTTTTTTGAAATATGAAAAGTGTTTTAATTCTTAGTGGTAATGAGGATGCTCATGCAGATAATATGTGTAAAGTTTTCGATAGAAAAGCAATTCCATATTTTTTCTTTTCAACCGATAATTTTCCTTATAATGCTCAAGTAACATTAGGGGATAATTATACCTTAGGTTATAATGAAAGACAAGTAGAACTTACTCCTGAATGGAGTATATGGAACCGGCGCATATTTCCTCCAAAATTTCCAACAGGCTTTCCCCAAAACCTAGAAGGAACAGTAATAGAAGAGTGTAAAAGAACAATACAAGGTTTACTAGTGACCCATCAAGGTTTAGTTGTTAATAATCCATTTTCAAATTACATAGCAAATAATAAAGTAGAACAATTAAGACGGGCAAAGAATATTGGACTTGAAGTTCCAGATACTATCCTAACTAATGATCCAGACAAAGCGAAAGAGTTTTATGAAAAACATGAAGGTAAAATAATATTTAAGATGCAAAAACTTCCAATAATTGAGGATGAAGGTACACATAAAACAGTATTGACAAATGTTGTTTCGCCTAGAGAATTTGAAGAAAACGCACAAAGAATAAGAAATGCTCCTTGTTATTTTCAAGAAATAATACCAAAAAAATATGAAATAAGATTGACAGTAATTGGAGAGAAGTTATTTCCAATAGCAATTCATTCTCAAGATTCAGAACATTCAAGAGTTGATTTTAGAAGATATGATTTTCAAAATGTCAAATATGAGGAAGTAAAGATCCACGAAGATATTGAAGATAAAATATTAAATTTAGTTAAGAGCTATAATCTTCATTATGCAGCAATTGATCTAATATTAACACCAGAAGATAGATATGTTTTCCTAGAGATAAATCCCAATGGTCAATATTTATGGACTGAAGAAATGTCAGGTGCTCCTATTACAGAATATTTTGCAGATTATCTTGGAGGCTTAGCAGATGAACAAAGATGAAATAAAAAAATTGATTGAAAAACACAAATATATTTTCATCGGAGAAATCCATGGAACTAAAGAAATTCCCGAAAAAACAATTGAACTAATTGAACCAATCATAAAAAATAAAAAAATTATATTCTGTTTAGAATTACCAAAACAAGCAGAAAAAGAACTATATAAATATCTTAATAAAAAAATAAGTAAAGAAGAACTTTTCAAATCCAAGTATCTCCAAGATGCAGTATTTGATCATAGAATTGATGAAGATAGATTATCTATGTATGAAAAATTATATGAAAATGGTGTTGTTCTTAGATGTCTTGAAAACTATGATATTAAGGATATTAATAAAAGAGATGAAGCAATGGCTAAAAGTTTTCTTGAGATTATTAAAGAACAAGTTGACAAATACTTTATTTATATTGGAGGAATGCATATTATTGATAAAGAAATTGAATTAAATGGGATGAAAGTAAGACCTATTAAGCTATACTTACCTAAAGATATTTTAGATAACGTCCTGACTATTCAATTTAATAAAAGTGAAAAAGAAGAAATAAATTTCGATAAAAAAATTAATACTATCAAATATAGGCTAGTTTTGAAAGAAATCAAAGCCCATTTTAAATAAAATTTAATGGAGTTTTGCAAATGTCTCTTCACCTCTAAAAGAGCTTACTATTAATTCTAATTGTTCCATTCCTTCTGCATCATTATAAGCCAGTACTTCTATAGAAGGCATATGACCAATATTTACCATAGTTGCAGACTTTGGTTTTGTATTTATTTCGAGTTTCGGTTTTCCAGGCACACTTTTATTTACAACCGCAGGTAACAATAAAAATCTTAAACAATCTGCATGTACCATTTTCCCTACAAAGGTTAAAGAACCATCAATATATGCTCTTACGTACATACCGATATAATCCTTATAAGGACCTTCAATAACACCATATTCCGATCTTTCCTTATTTTTAAAGCCGTATACCATAAAAGTGTTGTAGTAAAAAACTTTATATATCCTCTTATTTTTATATCTTAGGGGCAGTAATAAAAACTAAAAATATACTTTATTAAAGCTATAAGTAAATTATTTAAACCCTCTGAAAAGTACAAACCAGTTTGGATTATCTATTCCTTCTCAACAACTTTAAACTTTTTAGAAAGTCCCCAGTTAGGTTTTATAACCTGGTAATTCTTAATCTTATTATCATCAGCCCATTTCTTTGCAGAAGCTTCAGAAGCAAATGATTTAGTTTTATTAGATTTCCTTTTGTGGCTACCGTATCCAGTACTTATTCCCATATATCTTTTTTGCCTTGAATGTATCTTAACCATAATAAATGGTAAAGGTGAAGTCTTTTTAAACCTTATGTTCTAGCCAAATACTATAATTTTATAACCTTTTCTCAATTTCCATTCCTTATGATGCGAAGATCTCATGAAGGAGAATTTACAATCTGGAATTACGAAAAATTTTATGCTGTAGGAGTTTATGGCAGATTAGATAGATCATTAGAAGAAGTATGTGATTTATTTAAAGGTGATAACTCATTTGAATTTGCTGAACCAAGAGAAGAACCTAGGAGAACATTTCTTGCAGGAGTTCATCATAAGCCTATAATAGATATTACCTTAGCAAGAGGAGATAATGGAGAATCATCTATAATAAATTATGGTGTAGATAATAAAGAAAAAGTAATTGAAGTCACAAGAAGAGTTATTCAACAATCAGGATTAACTCCATCACGTCCAACTCTAGATTTTATTGCCACAATAGATCAAGAAATAGATATTCATCAAATGACTTATCAAGGATGTGTTGAAATTAGTAGAGCCTCAGGATTGAACTTGGGTCAAGCATTTGGGTTAGTCGTATATCATAGTTTTTTAACAAACTATAAAGGAATCAGTATTCAAAAAGCAGGAAAAATCGCAACAGAAAAAATAGGTTTGCCAAATATAAATTTTTAAACCTTTTTATACATATCTTCAAACATCTTTATCCTTTTATTAGCATCGACTGAACCCCTAAACAAGTGATAAAACACCTTTTGTATCCACTCAATCCATTCTGTATCATAAATTTCATAAGCAATAACAAATGGTTTATCTAATTCTCCTTCGTAAAAATCTTTAGGAAATCTTGTTTCTTTAAACAATGCAACTTTGGAATCAACAATAGTTCCACGAACAGGCTGGAAGCAGTGTCTTACTTCAACAACATTTCTTCCAACTCTATCATTAATAGCAATTAATTCTTTCACGTTTTCAGTTCCAGGAACTTCAACACGAGTTAAAACTTTTACATTTCCTTTGCGTTCAGCAAAATCCAAAAGAACATCTTTAATCTTTTTGTCATGTAAAGAAAGATTACTGAATGTTAAATTTCCAGAAAAGAATAATATTTGTGATTCAGCACTTAATAATATATTTTTATATGTATTAAAACTTTCTTCAGATTCGAATTTTCCAAAATCTAAAAGATAAGCTTTTTTCTTATCATCATCAACAAACTGGAATATTTCAGAAGGAGAAAAATCCTCTTTGTTTCTTCCATTCTCAATTATCTTAAGTAATCGTTCTTGTATTTGAGTAGCATGTACAGAATCAATTACAGAATAAACAATTTTTAATGCACCTCTAGTTCCTCCTCTAAAAGTTCTTACTTCAATAGAACCTTCTTCTTTAGATATTTTCTCAACAATCCTGTTAGTAGTAACCCAGCTTTTTCCAATTAACTCAGAAACCTCCTGAATAGTTCTTGGTTTCTTTCTCACAAATTCCTCTATTTTCTTTACATCTGCTTTATCCATAGTATTAGTTAGTTTCCTAGCTTTTTAAGCATTATTAAAACACTGTATACATTTTCTGTTGGTTAATACTGAACTATTCTAAAACACCATCATAATTATATCAAGGAGGTAAAGGAAATGGGTGGTTGTTATTCAGATAGTTCATCAAGTAGAAGTTCAAGTAGTAGTTATTCAAGTGGAGAATCCTATTTTAGAGAATTTTTTAGAACTAAAGATAGAGCTAATCTTTTTAATGCGTACAGGGTAGGCGGCTCAAAAGGTTTTATTAGAAGAGTTTTTGATGCAGCAGGAATAAAAGCAGCAGTAGATGAGTTTCCAGAATTTGAAATTGAATCAAAACTAGATTTAAGATTAATAAGAACTAACGAAGGAAAAGTTCCATCTATAGTAGAAGTTACTGCATTCTTTGATTTTCCCGACACTGGAAGATTCTTAGCTGATAGTGCTATGATAAGATCTAGTGGGGTAAATAATTTCTACAGTGCTGATGGTGGTGAAATTGTTTTAATAGAAAAAGGGGGGAAAACATACCTTAAACATAAAGGCCCAATACAGCCGTATGATTTAGGAGTAAAAGGAGAAGAATTTGTATTAAAAAGAAGAGAATCAAGAGAAGAGAAATCTTTAGTTGAAATTACAGAAGAATTTTTGCATAGATCATCTCGTACTACAAGATATAATGGATCATTAAAAAAGGATAAAGCAGAAACATTTGTAATAAATGCAGATTCTGGAAGAGTTTATTCTTTGGTCACTTCTTGCGTGAATGATCTTGCCTCAGAAAGATTCCAAAGTCAGCTTGAGGTTGAATATGCAGGAATAGTTCCTCAGTTTGGTGCAGCACAAGATGAACCAGCTATAGTCTCTGACATTTTACACATTGTTAGATATTTAATTTTTGAATATGGCGGGAGGAATATCAATCCTTCATACAAATTAAAATTAGAACCTACAACAGAAACAAAGCATGAATTTGTTGGTAAAAAATTGAAAGCACTGCCGCCAGGTAATAAGGGTAATGGTTTAAAACAAGAAATTTTGGGAGGTAAGGGCAGTAAAGCACCTCTTCTTGAATATTAAAATGAATAATATCCTTTACTTATCAGGACCGCACGGATCTGGTAAATCAACTTTAATAAAAGAATTAGTAAAAAGAAATCCAAATTTATTTATACAATATGATAAATTAGAAATTCCAAAAGA
>CAZTRI010000011.1:0-29142 GCA_964616675.1 Candidatus Woesearchaeota archaeon | reverse complement strand
AATTAGTTCTTCTACTCTTGGTCTTCTCTTTTCTTCTTCTTCACGCAATTCCTCTACAGTCTTTTTCTTTGGTTTTTCTTCTTCTTTCTTTTTTGGTTCTTCCTCAATAATTACTTTCTTTGGTTTTTCTTCTGGTTTTTTCTTTTCGGTTTTTGGGAATTCTAAATCTTTTGAAATAAAGTGTGTAATCAACCTTACACCAAACCCAGTTCCACCTTCAGGAACATAGTGACGCTTTTTCTCTGACCATGCTGTCCCTGCTACATCAAAATGCACAAATGGTACTTCCTTAACAAATAATTGTAAAAATGTCGCTGCTGTAATTGCACCAGCACATACTCCTTTCCCTATATTTGAAAGATCAGCTATTTTAGATTCTATTTCTTTTTCATATTCATTAAACATTGGTAAAGGCCATACACGTTCGAATGTTTCAAATCCTGATTCCATTAATTTTTTTGACAATTCATCATTTCTTGTAAATAAACCTGCTGCTTGTTCTCCAAATGTTCTCATACACGAACCAGTTAGAGTTGCTAAAGTAATTATTACGTTTGGTTTGAACTTCTCTTCTACGTATGAAATTGCATCTGCAAGTACTAATCTTCCTTCTGCATCTGTATTTCCTATTTCAACTGTTTTTTTTGAATAAGATATTAAAATATCACCAGGACGATATGCATTAGGACCCACTGAGTTTTCACATAACGGCATTGCCCCAATAAGATTAACTTTTAATTTTAATTCTGCAGCTGTTTTTAAAATACCTAATACTGTTGCAGCCCCAGCCATATCACATTTCATTGTTAACATTCCATCTCCAGTCTTAATATTTAAACCACCAGAATCAAATGTTATTCCCTTTCCAACTAATGCTATTCTTTCATAACTTTGGGGATTTCCTTTATATTCTAAAATTACAAACCTCGGACCATGTGGTGCTGCACGGCTAACACCCAATATCAAACCCATTCCTAACTCTGTTAATTCATTCTCATCAAAAATAGTACACCTTATTCCAAGTTCTTCAGCTATTTCTTTTGCTTTTTTAGCTAACATAATGGATGTTGCAACATTACTGCATTCATTAACTAAATCACGAACTAAATTAGTATTATCACATATTATCTTTGCTGTATTTACTTCACTCTGCAATGTTACGTTTGAAGTGAGTAAGTGCACTGCTTCTATTTTTGGTCTTAACTTTTCTTTATCTGTCTTATATTTATCAAAAGAGTAGTCTCCTAAAATCAAGGCTTCTGTAATTACGTATATTATATCTGAATTTTCTATATTTTGAATTTTTGGAACTTCAATTGAAAATGTTTTTAATTTTAATGAATGCACCCTATCTAAAGATTTTGAAACTAATTTTCTTATTTTCTCTTTATCAACTTTATTTGATTCTCCTAATCCTAAAAATAGTTTTCTTGGAATCTGATCATTTGAGTAAGATAATAAAGATTCTTCAAACTTCCCTTTGAAGTCTGGGTAAGGGTTTTTCTGCATGTCTTCTTCTGATTTAAAGCATAGAACCAGCTCATCTTTTACAGGTTTCTCTACTATCTTAATTTGCATGAAAGAAAAACTATTGATGGGTTATAAATTCATTATTGTTTTGTAATCTATCCTTTCTAGAAATGATGTTACTCATATTCTCCTTCTTCTGATTGAAGTCTTTTTGGAGAGCAAGAGATAATATTATTTTTTATATTAAATTTGTCTGGAATGAATTTCTCACAGATATGAGCTGCTGTAGTTAAATGGTCTGTAATTGCAGATGTTTTTATTTTTCCTGTTAATAAAGATAATAATGGAATTAAATTATCTGCAGCATGCTGATCTACTGCAGCACCTGATTCAAGTTCAAATTTAAGTTTTTTTGCAGCTTCTTCTCCAACTATTTCTGCTTTCTTTCCTAATACACCTAAACTATCTGCACCTAAAACTGATGTTGCTGTTTTTGCAAATAATGTTATTGAGGAACCTGGACAGAATGTATCATGATATTTTTTCTCAATCTTAATATTATTATAATTAGATAGTACTGAACTAGCACCGTGTGCCTGTCTTCTCACAACATCTGCTTTTTCTAAATACGTTGAAGCATTTGAAATTACATTGATCTCTATTAATTCTCCCTGATCTATTAACTCAATTGGTTTTACTTTCTTTCTTAAGTCTAACAAAAATAATTCTAAAGAATCAAAATCAGACAAATGATATTTTGGAGTAACTTCTAATTTTACTTTTCCCCCACCTTTTGGATAATAACCTCTTTTTATTATTTCTAAATCAATTCCTTTTGTATATGGTTTTAGAAAAGGAAATATCACTTTATCTAAATAATCAATTGTCGGAGCCATTAAAACTTCTGTCCCACCTGTGATTTCTATTTTTGAAGTTTTTTCTGCAAACATCAAAGGATAAATAATATTCTGAATTAGCAATGTAATTGAACCTGCGGTTCCAATATCTTCTTTTACTTTTCCACCTTTGATTTCCTTCGGCTTGAATGTTACTTCTTTTGCACCAACTGTAACATTAGCTGCTTCTGCATTACATAGTTCCTGAAGAACTTTTATTGCATGCATGTGCTGGTGTTTTAATCCTGGATCTTTTCTTCCTGCTCTAATGTTTGTTATTTTTACTGCTTTTTGAGATAATGTACTGAATGTTAAAGCATATCTTGTTAACTGGCCTGATCCTAAACCATAACTGCCATCAATATTTATCATAAATAAAATAGAATTGTGCTGTACTTAAAAAGTTTTCCGCTGTCTGAATTTTTGCCTGGCATATAAGATCAGACTAAAAAGAACAATAGCTCCCCCAATTAACCAGAAAATCCAAGTAAAGTTTTGAAGCTGGGAAAAAGGCACACCGGCAATTATTATTCCAGCATTGAATATTATTAAATTTTTCGAGATACACTTCTTTTGAAAATAAAAGAAGAGAGTAATTCCAAATAACAGAACAGCAGCTATCCAAAAAGGAACTGCAACCTTTTGTAAAAAAAGTAAAGGCATACCTACTACTGTTATTCCTATTAAAGAAAGTAGAGCAATAATACCCATACATAGATTATGGCATACCTGATATCCACCAAAAAATCCCATTGCCCCTGAAATAGAACTTGTGATACTTCCAATCTTCTCTCCCAGTTTGTTTTTCTTTTTCATATTTTATTAATCTATGACAAAATTTTTATTTGTTTGTAAACTGCATAACTCAATAGTAAAATACTTAATACTCCTATTATGGGTTGTAATGGCATGAAATATGCTGTAATACCAGCAACACCTAATAGCAGTAATAGTAACTTGTTACATAGTGCACATCCAAATGATAAAAAACCACCAAAGGTTCCACCTGTTGCAAAATAACTGCATTTCGAGCTTTTTTTGGTATAGTGCCACAATCCAATATATATTCCAAAAAGTAGTGCTGTTAAAATAAGGAATATATAATCATAGAAATGTATTGGATTCATTCTTATAAAGAATGGATTTTTAATTAATGCACTAACTGCCCCTAATAAAATAAAACTAACTACAGCAACTAATATTCCCATCATTATTGAAATTTTTTTACTTTGATTTTTTTTCATTGCTAATTCCCTTTTCGTCTTTATACATATCTAATGCATCCCTGTTTGTAAATTCTTTATTACATTTTTTTCCGCCGTCTTACTCAACTTTCACCTCAAATTCTTTAACTATTGCTTTTCCATTAACAGAAAACTGAACCCAAAGTTTATGTAAGCCGCTCATTTTAAAAGAATGCTCAAAAGAAATAACATTATCTTTGTCAAAATTTTTATCGTGCGCATGGCTGAATTCATCTAAACTTTTATCAACAACAATCATGTGTGCATTAGCTGCCAGGAACTTTTCTGTTATGAGAACTGGTTTATTGCTTAAATCTGTAATAATAAAGTCTAATTTTATTGCTTTGCCCATTTTTATTTTTTCTGGCAATTTCATCTCAATGTTTAAATCACCAACCCTGTTAGGCTGGAAAGTTTCTGAAGTTCCAGATACTGATGTATCAAAATCAACTATGTGCTGCATTCCATCAACTGTAAAGTCAATCCAGATTCTATACTCTCCAGGAGCATAAAAAGAGTACGGAACACTAAAGACACCTTCTTGTATTTGAACAGGGTGGATATGGTCAAAATATTTTAAATCTTTTCTTACAAAAACAACATGCATGATTTTGTCATGAACAACTTCAAGATTTGAAACCGGCTTGCCTGTCCCTATATCTTTTATTACAAAAGTTAGCTCAGAATTTGATCCACTAACCAGGTTGTTGTTTGTAAATCGAATTGAAGACTTATGTATTTCAGCATAATTATTAATGCCAGCATGGGCAGTCATCACAGCCGTGGTATGCATCATACCCATTTCATCGTCCATCATTGCATCCTGTGCCTGGGTACTCTGCATCTTTTTTATATATTCCACATATTCTTCAGGGGTGCAAAAATGGTTATCATTTATCATGCAACCATAACATTTCTCATCTGAAATTTTTTTCCCATCTCTCCAAGCTTCCATATTCATCCAGATATCACCATTTTTCTCACACAATTTTTGAAATGTCAAGCCTGTAATGTCAGCCGTTCTAATTTTGTTAGAAGAAATTAAGTAAGCTACAACTAGCAAAAATACAACAAGAACTATACTAATTATCACAATATGTTTTATTTTCATTTTAACTATTATTTATATTTTCTCCATAGGGTTGGATTAATTTCCCTCAAACTTATTCCTTCTTATAAATTACTTATTTTAGTGTTTCTCAGCAAAGCTTGTTATTGAATCTAATTGCTCTTTCAAACCTCCATTACCATCTGTTATTAAAATTTTGTCCAAGTCATTAAAAACATAGTCTTTATAATCAGAGATTTCCTTTCCATTAACATAAACTTTTATTCCATTCGGTAATTTTAAACTTATACTTTCAAAAAATATCCACAAAGGAACACCTGTTGCATGCATATGTAATATATCCCCTGTATTTTCTGGTGCTGGAGCTCCTGCATCAACATGTATAAAACTGCTTATGGGAAGATTAGCTTTCATTCTACTCATATGATCTTTGCCTTCAAAACCTAAAGCTTTACCATTAATATAAACTTTCCAATCAGCATGCACATGTTGTGATTGCAAAATACCAATTGTAGCTTCTGGATCCATTCCAGAGCACTGCATCATGCCTGTGTCAATACACATTTCTACTGGCATTCCACACGCATCACATTTACCATCATTATTTTTATCCATCATTTTTTTAGCTAATTCTTTATCATAAGGTGTTAAACTCATTCTTTGTTTCATCGGTACTACTTTATCAACTGAATTTGATTTAAGTTCTGAATTTTTCTCTGAAACAAAAAGTGAAACTGTAGATATCAATGCAAATAATACTACAAGACCAACTACCCCTAAAAAAATTCCAATAAAAATATTCTCCTTACTCTTTTTTTGTTTCATTTTGATGTGTATCTTATTAAAATTTCATCTTTATCTTTCATCAAGTAATTCTCAAATTCATTGTTTTCAATATCATTTACAGTCATTTTTAAATTACCTTTATCTGTACAGTATTCAAATATACAGGTTGAATTAAATGGCTTGTTCCAAACATAGAAGAAATATCCTAATACAAAAGTTTCTGGCTTTGCCTGTGGATTTAGATTTTCAAAGTGAATTGCTCCGTCTGAAGAATGAGTGTGCGTTGGTGCCATTCCTTTATCCATACCAAGACCAGTATCCACTGCACGGCCTACATTCAACCCTATATTTGCTGGAATTTCAATCTGCTTGCCATTAATCTCTATTGTTAAGTGAGGATGCCAATGGATAGCTCCTGTTGGAACTCTTGAAGGATCTACAGGATTGACATTAAGAGGTATATAATTACTTTCATCTCTTTTTGCTAATGATGTAATACCCCAAACAATAAGAACGATTATGAGAATAGCTATAGCATAATTTCTGATTTTCTTCTTTTGCTTATCTGATATTAATGGCTGCTTTATCTCTTCAGTATGTTTTGCTTTATTGTGCATATCTAAAGATTCCTTATTTGTAAATTCCTTATCACATTTTTCACATTTTATTTCTGACATTTTAACCCCCACATTAATTCCTTGTTTATTTTTTTATTTTAACTATTATCTATATTATCTCCATAAGGATGAATCAATTTCCACCCTTGTATAATATCTGCCCCCTTATATTTTAATGTAAATGTTCCATCAAATTTCTTTTTTGAATTATCTTCTGTAATAAACTCAACTGAATAATCTACAGTTGCTGTCTGGCCATCATTAGATTTTTCTGTAATGCTTAATATATTAATTTTTATGTTTTGTGGTTCAACATAACTCTTGAATGTAGCTAGATCTTTAGTATTAGAATCAATCTTCTTAAAACCATCTGAGATTGTTGCATACATATCTGGATAATCTTTGTTATTCCAAAATACAAAATATTGCTTTACTACCTCTGCTGGTGAGGGAAAATTATATTGCTCTTCTACTTTTTTATTATTAACAAAGGTTCCTATTAAAAATATTAAAACTAATACTATTATACCATAATAAAGTATCTTTTTATTTGTGTAGTTTTTCATACTCTTTATAACCACCTTCTAAATTTTTTACTTTATAGCCATGTTCTTTAAGAAATTTCCGCGCAATTTCTCCTCTTAACCCTGATTGACAATGAACTACTATTTCTTTGTCCTTTTCTATTATCCCCAATTTCTCATCTCTTATTAATTTTCCTAATGGAATATTCATGGCATCTTGTATATGACTAACTGAATACTCGTCATCCTCACGAACATCAATTATGTAATATTTGGATAAATTTGGTTTTAATTCTTGACATGATATAGTGTCACTCATTTAACCTCTATCACCTCTTTAGTTTCAAGATCTTTGTAGGTGCCTATGGCTTCTGGCTTTCTCATTACATACCAACTGTCATCTTCTACACTTCCAACAATATCCCATGCATTTACAAATTCTTTATAGACGTTTGCTTCAGGGGATAATAAAAGAGATGGAACCTTAAATATCTTGTATTTGTTCTTTAATTCTATCCCTTCTTTTGATTCAATATCATAAGATTTTTCTGTCCTAGGAACTATTCCAAATCTTAATAGAATCTGTTTGTTAATGTTTACATCAAAACAGTCTTTACATGTTTTATCTGATAGCATAATAACATCTACTAAACCAATAACTTTATTATTCTCAAGATCTCTATATGGTGGGAATAAAGTATGAATTGTATAAAAATCCCCTTTAGCTGTTAAATTTAACTGAGCTAATCCTTTCTTAATCTCGTAAGCATCTATTTCTGCTGATATTAAAATTGCAGGAATTCTCTTTATCTCATATTTCTTTATTAATTCTTTTCCTTCTTTGCTATTATAATCAAACGATTCTTCTTTGATAACTGCAACACCTGACTTTCTTAATGCATCACCTAAATAAGATAGGTCAGAACATTTTTCACAAGTGCTGTCAAATATATTAATAATTGAAACCCTACCAACAATATTTTTCTTATTAACATCATAATATGGTGCTTTAACCCCAGTAAATACAAATTCGTTATCTTCTATATTTCCTATATTATTTAGATACTTTCTTAACTGGTCTGTTTTGTTAATTTCACCAGTTAAAATAAATGTTGGTAATTTTTGAATGTTATATTTCTTTATTAAGTCAGTTGCCGAAGCTAAAGATAATACTGATTCTTCTGTGATGTTTACATTTTGCTTTTTTAATTCATCTATAACTTTATCTATATCAAAACAATCTTTACAATCAAATGTAATTTTTGTTATTTTAAGAGTAGCAGGTCTTAGCTGTTCTTTTAATAATTCTCTTGATGCTTCTAATTCTTTTGTCTTAAAAGTAAGGATAAATATATTAGCAACTGAAAGTATTACTGCCAATACAACTAATAAATACAAAAAGTTGCTTAATAAATCCTTAGGTTCTTTCTTCATTAACAACCACCAACCATTGAAGGCAAATCTGCTAAACTTGTAGGTGCTGAAGGACCACTAGCTTTTAGGCTAGGGGATGCTGAAGACATACCCATACTTGGCATTGCCATAGTATTTCCATTTCCAATTTTTACTAATTGTACTGTTTGTAGTCCTACAGTTATCACTAACACACCGATCAAAACTATCATTAATATTTCGCTTCTTTCCATTTTTCATGACCTCCTAATTATTTTTTAACTTCTTTTTTAATAATTAACTTGTATGTAAACCAAAATATGACACTGACAATAAATGCAATAATTACTAAATAAATCAAGGAAAATATCCAATCTACAGCAGTTCCTTGGCTACCCATCATCATAGTCATGCCACCACCCATCATATTCTGTCCACTATTGCCCATCATCATACCAACCATATATAGATGACATTGCAGTTTTATCTCCACAATAAAATAATTTTCCCATTCCAATGTGCATTTTTTTTAACTCAGTAGAACCTTCTCCACCAATCATTTCTTCCATACTCTCATGTGCTTCCCCAGGATGCATCTGCTCCATATAATAATCACCGAGAGTTTCTAACTGTTCTTCTGTAAGCTTTTCACATTGAACCTTTTCTTTGATTATCTTTTCTGCCCCTGTGAAGTCTTTTCCTTCATGTGCCAAAACTATTGAAGTACTTAACAAAAATAAGATGCTTATCAAAAATATTTTTTTCATCTTTATTTAGACTCCTGTAATATTCTTTCAATAGTTCCTTTAGGATACCACAAAGCATACCATCTTGCCATCTCACCATATATCTCTTCATCTGAGTATTTATCACCATAATACTTAATGAACCATTTTGCCATTCCTTTTGCAGCTGATGCATGAGCACATCCACATCTTGTTATTATTGTAGGATTTTTAGGAGAACCACAGCAATAATCGCATGTGAATGAATTAACTATCCTTCCCCATCTTGATTCTTCTTCTTTAGTTAATTGTATTGCTTCGCCCTTGCCCCATAGCTTTTGAGATTTAATAGGATCATCAAAACTTACTCCACCAGCCTGCTCTCCATACCATGGAATACCCGATGGAACTATATTATTTAATAGGTCTTGAACTTGATCACCTGTCAAAGGTTTTATAACCAACTCACTTATTGTTGGTAATGGCTTTACTATCGACCTATAACCAGATATCTTTGGCTGTTCGCCTGAAGCTAATGGCATTGGTTTCAATGTAATCTTAGAACCATATTCAAACATCCCAATACTAACTGAACCAAAAGATCCACCTGGAGCTAATGCAAATGCTTTCGGAATTAATAATTGGTTAATAAATATTAGAACTATTAAAGCTGTTAAACTCCATAACACATATTTATTTGACAGCAATGGATGTTTTTTTGTTTTTTTAGTCTTAACTGATTTTGGAATAATTTCACAGGATTCACATTTTTTAGTATGAATACTGTCTGCCTTCATAAAAACAGCAAGACCTAATATACCTAAAGATATTATCTTTAACGGCCCTAAATAAGGTATTAGAAAACCTGTAGGAATATTAAGAAAAGTAGTACCAAAGGCAACTAAACCAACACTTTGACACACTGGACATATAGCTGAAAAACCCCCAAAACCTACCCCGACAGCACCTGCACTTGAGTTAGAGCTAAAATTATTTGCTTTTTCATATCTGAATAAAGTTAAAAATATTGAGGTTAATAAAGATACTAATATAACAAATACCCAATCTAAAAAGACTATTGGAGACATACGGTTAATGCCAAAGTCAATAAATGGAATATGCCAGAAGCCATACAAGAAGGTGTAAATAACTAGCAAAACTAAAGATGACAATAAAAATTTCTTGAGATTTTCCTTTATTACTCCAAAGGTGTTATTCCACATATTAATGCTTTTTACTTTTTCCATATTCATTTAGGTAATCAATGTTTTAATATATCTTTGGGTCTGAACGATCAATATAAAAAAGGCAAATTCACTTAAATTTTTAAGAGATATCGTTCATAACACGATTTTAGAGATTGGCACTTAAATAAATAGCGAAGGTCTTGCTTTTAGGAATTCTTTTGATTAAACCCCTCTTTTCTAAATCATTTACAACATAACTAATTTTAGTTTTGGATAGATTTGTTTTTAATCTTAATGTATTCTGGGTAATACCATCCTGATCTTTAATAGACTGCAATACCTTTTGCTCAGATTGGTCAAGAGCTTGCATTAATATATTAAACTTATTGTCCTTTACCTTAATATCTTTCTCTTCTTGTAGCACATTTAGTAAAGCTTCTTCACCTCCGGTTAAAAAAAAGAGATAGAATCCTAAGCCAATTATAAAACCAATAACACCAAATGCGAAATTGGTAATTGATAAAGAAGATTCCATTCTTCTACATGAGTCGTTTGGATAACAACCTTGCGTTGCTATAGAAGTATTTAATTTTCCCATAATATTAACTAAAATAACTGCTATAATAATTCCAAATAAAAGAATAATTACACCTAACTTTTTATTATTCATCTGTTATTTGATAATGAAGATTAGTTTAAAAGGTTTTTTATTCTTCTACTTTAATTACTTTTATCTTGAATATCAATGTTTTGTCACATAATACGTGATTAAAATCCAGCTTTACCTGCTCTTCCTGAACTTCAACTATTCTTGCAGGTCTTGCATAACCACCAAATTCCATTACTGCCAACATCCCCTGCTTTGGTGTTAATCCTTTAAAATGCTTTTTTTCAAACATCTTGATGAATTCCTCTCTTTTAAGACCATAACCTTTTTCTGGAGGAATTGTAACTTCTTTCTCTTCTCCTTCTTTCATACCTATCAATGCATCCTCAAAACCTTTAATTAACTGATTTTCACCAATTGTGACACTTAAAGGTTGATAGTCCCTATCTTCATTGAAAACCCCACCTTCTTTAGCTGATTCCTTAACAGATGTATCAAATAATTTTCCGTTTTCTAACCTACCTTCATAGTCCACTTGAACTTTTGAACCTATATCTACTGTTTTCACGTTACTTAACAGAATAATATAAAACCTTATAAATATTTGGATTCTCTAGAAAATCTATGGAAGAAAAATACAAGTATCCAGGAGTATTCATTCTCTCTTTCATATTACTTTATCTAATACAATTTTCTACAAGAAGCTTATTGGGTATAGATGGATATTTTCACATTAAATATGCTGAATTAATTCTAGAACACGGAATTATAAGAAATTTTACTTGGTGGAGTTTTAGTTCTTACGCTGATACACATTTTCTTTATCATGTTGCATTGATACCTTTTTTAATTTTTGGTCCTGTAACAGGAGCTAAAGTTGCTACTGTATTCTTTGGTGCTTTATTGTTTACTGTAATATATTGGTTTTTGAGAAAACAAAATGTTGAACATGCTCATTTCTGGGTTTTAGCTATATTTGCTTTTGGTTCGGATGCTTTGTTTAGATATATTCAACCTAGAGCCTTTGTCCTTTCTCTGATATTAATGATATTTGGCTTTTACTTTATGCTGAATAAAAAATATAAATATTTAGGAATACTGATGTTTATATTTGCATGGACTTATACTGGTTATATAATTTTATTTGGATTATTAATTTTATATTCTGCTTATGAATGGTTCATTTCTGGAAAAATTGATAAAGATTTAATTAAGTATAGTTTTTTAGGTAGTTTATTAGGAACTATTGTCAACCCTTTCTTTCCAGATAACCTTCAAATGATTTACATTCAAGTATTTCAAGTTTTAATTTCTAAACCAGGGTTAGCTTTATTATCTGCTGATGCACAGGCTTATCCTAGTTTTGTTTATTTCTTATCTTTATTTTATGGAACTTTAATTTTATTTGTATTCAGTGTCTATAGATATTTTAAGGATCAGAAATATACTGACCAAGTAATAAGTTTGTTTTTAATATCAAGTGTAATTACTTTTATTTTGACTCTTAGAGCAATGAGATTTGTTGAGTATTGGGTTCCATTTACTATGATATTATCTGCTCTTATTTTTGAACCCATCATAAAAAAATGGATTGGGCAAGTAATTGATTTCAAAGATTTTAAGGTTAATGTTGATAAAAAGAAGGTTATTGCAATATTCTTGATAATCTTAATTCCCTTTACGATTTTATCTGCTATAGATATGATTAAGCTTGCCAAAGGTCTGGGTGTTAAAGAAGATGCGCAAGGCTATATGGCTTGTGCAAGATGGCTTGAAAAAAATACTCCTGAAGGAACTCCTGTGTTTAATTACTGGAACGAATTCCCTATGTTCTTCTTCCATAATACTCATAACAGATATATAACGGGATTAGATCCAACTTATTTTTATAATTATGATCCTGATTTATATCGGAAATATGAAACGGTTCTGCTTATTAAAACCAATAAAACCGTAGACTACTTAAAAAATGATTTCAAGGTGGATTATGTTGTTTTAGGAACATTTACTAAAAAGTTACAGGGATATTATGATGCTTTCAATGATCTTGAAGTTGTCTTTGAAACACCTACATGTGCTGTATTGAAACTGAAAAAATGATTTACGAACCTGCTGAAGATTCTTATTTGTTGGAGAAATATGTTAAGATTTTTGCTAAAGGAAATGTTCTTGATTTAGGTTGTGGTTCTGGAATACAATCTTTAGCTGCATTATCCTGCAAAGATGTGAAGAAGGTTGTTGGTGTTGATATTAATCCAGAATGCATTGAGTACTGTAAGAAGAATATTCCTAAGGCTGAGTTCATTGTTTCAGATTTATTTTCTAATGTTAAAGGAAAGTTTGATTTAATTATTTTTAATCCACCATATTTACCAAAAGATTCTGATGAGGATTCTGAAAGTGCTTTGATAACTACTGGGGGATATACTGGAATTGAATTACTGGACAGATTCTTGAAAGAAGTTGGTCATTTTTTAAATTTTGATGGGAAAATTTTGATTGTTGTTTCTTCTTTGACTGGTGATGTTGATTCTTTAATTAAGAAATATAATTTTAAATTTAAAATCCTTGAGAAACAAAAGGTCTTTTTTGAAGAGCTGAAGGTTTATATTTTAGACTGCGTCGCTTAGGGGTGAGGGGAGAATCCCCTCTAAAGATTTTCTTGATTTAAATATTAATAGTTAACCATTTTAAGCAAAACCTTTATAAATAATATCTATATCACTTTTCATATCCGTTAAGACTACTTATGTAGGAGGATTATAAATGGAAAGAAAACTTATTTTAGAAGCAGTTAAGGAAGCCAGAACAAAGGGTCCTAAAAGGAATTTTAAACAAACATTTGATTTATCAATTACTTTCAAGAATATTGATATTAAAAAACCAGATCAAAAGTTAGATAATTATGTTATTCTTCCTAATTCAAGAGGAAAAAAGATTAAAATCTGCGGTTTGGTACAGCAATTAGAAGGAAAATCTAAGGAAGCATTTGATTTTACTTTAAGAAGAGAAGAATTTGACAAGTATAAAAAAGATAAAAAAAATTCTAAGAAATTAGCTAAAGAATATGATTTCTTTGTCGCTCAAGCTGAAATAATGACTGCTGTTGCAGAAGTATTTGGTAAAGCATTTGGTCCTGTAGGAAAAATGCCTAATCCTAAAGCTGGATGTGTTGTACCTGCTGGAATTCCAGATCTTAAACCTATCGCTCAAAAACTTCAGAAAACAGTTAGAGTAATTACTAAAAATGAGGCTGCAATAAGAGTTCCTGTTGGAACTGAAGAAATGAAAGATGAAGAAGTTGCTGAAAACATTGAAGCTGTTTACAATTCTGTAATGAATGCTCTCCCTCAAAAAGACCAGAATATCGACAAAACAAGATTGAAACTATCAATGGGACCTACTATTTTAATAGGTGGAAAAGTAAAAGTTGAAGAAGTTAAAAAGGGTAAAAATAAATGAAACCTAAAGCTAATGTATCAAAGAAGAAAATTGAAGATGTTGATATGTTAGTCAAGGCTATTGATAAATATAATGTTGTAGGTGTAGTTGACCTTACTAATCTTTCTGCTGAACAATTAGCTAAAATGAGAGACAAGTTAAGAAAAGATGTGCATATTAAAGTTGCAAAAAAACATTTGCTTAGATTTGCTTTGGAAAAATCAAGCAGCAAAAAGAAAGGTGTTCAAGATCTTGTAAAATTAATTAGAGGTAGTCCTGCATTATTATTAACAAATTCAAATCCATTTAAGCTTGCTAGTATTATAAATAAATCAAAAACAAAAACAGCTGCAAAACCTGGACAGGTTGCACCTAATGATATTAAAGTTAATGCCGGTCCAACATCATTTGCGCCTGGGCCAATACTTGGAGAACTTGGTGCTGTTGGAATTAAAGCTGGTGTTGAAAGTGGTAAAGTTGCAATCAAAGAAGATTCTGTTGTTGTAACTGAAGGCCAAATAATTAAAGCTGATGTTGCTGGTATACTTGCAAGATTAGGAATAGAACCTATGGAAGTAGGATTAAATTTACTTGCTGTTTATGAAGGAGGACTAGTTTTTGACAAAAAAGTACTTCTTGTTGATGAAAAGGAATATTTAGAAAAAATTAAAAATGCTTACTTAAGTGCATTCAACTTGGCATTCAATTCAGGATATCCAACTAAAGCTAACATTAAGATGCTTGTTGGTAAAGCTTACAGAGATGCTACTGGTCTTGCAGAATCACAGAACATAGTAACTAAAAGTACAGTAAGTAGAATATTAGGAAAAGCTCATAGAATTGCAAGCAACCTAAGTGAGAAATTATCATAAGCTTTTTAAAGCTGTCATGATCACCCTTTTTGGGTTCATAATTAAGAGGAGGAACTTAAGATGGAATATGTATATGCGTGCATGTTATTACATGAAGCAAAAAAGGAAATTAATGAAGCAAACATAAAGAAGGTTGTTGAAGCAGCTGGTGTTAAGGCTGATGATGCTAGAGTAAAAGCTTTAGTTGCTGCTTTAGAAGGCGTTGATATTAAGAAGGCTATAGAAGAGGCAGCTCATGTGCCTGTTGCTGCTGTAAGTGCGGCACCAAGTGCAGCTGTTCATAAGAAAGAGGAAAAGAAGGAAGAAAAATCAGCTGAAACTGCTACAGCAGGACTAGCTGGATTATTTGGTTAAACAAACCTTCTTTTTTTTATTTTATAATACCTCTTTCTATAATAGCACTTATCTTTACTAAAATGGAACAACTAAAAACTCTGGAAAATGAGGTAAGGGAACTTAAAAGAGAACTAGATAATGTTCATAGGGAAAAAGAAAACTGGTTCAGGAAAAAGGAAGAGCTGAAGAAAACTATTTCTGAAGAAGTTAAAAAAATAAAAAGCATTAAAGTAGAAAAAGAAAAATCCATGAAGGAAGTAAAGGAATTAAAGAAGCAAAGAGATACATTAAATGCAAAGGTTAGGACGCTTGTTTCTAAGATTAAAAAAATCAGCAAAGAAAAAGTAGCAACAGTTAAGAAATATAATCCTAAAATAGATCCAGCTAGGATTCTAGAAAAAATTGATAGTATGGAAAAACAAATTGAGACAGAAACTTCTTTTACTAAAGAACAAAAACTTATGGAGGAAATAAAGAAGTTAAAGAAAACAGCAGAAGAAAATTCTAAAACTATGGCTGTATTTGAGGAAATTAATAATCTGGAAAAAGAGATTGATGACTCTAGATCAAAAGCAGATGAGTTTCATAGAAAAATAAATGAGCTGACAAAAGATTCTGATTATGCACAATTTATTGAAATGTCAAAGAAAATCAACCAAATAAGGAAAGAACAATCTGATGCTTTTAATAAATTTATAGAAATGAAGAACAAATTCAATGACGTTAATTCTAAATTAAAAGAAAAGTTTAAAGAATTTAATGAGTTAAAGAAGAATGTTGAAGAGAAAAAGGTTGATGTTAAAGTAAGCAGAGAAAGAAGCGATAGAGAAATAATAAAGAAAAAAGTTGATGAAGTAGTAGCAAAAATGAAAACGAAAAAGAAATTAACCAATGAAGATATTATTGTAATGCAAGGAGAAAGATGAGTTTTGTTGAAGCAGTAATTAAATGGACAAATGATACATTCGGATCATTTGGAAGCTGGGGATTATTCTGGCTTGCTTTTGTTGAATCTTCTGTTTTTCCTGTTCCGCCAGATCTTCTTTTAATTGCTTTGTCTCTTGCTGATCCGACTAATGCTTTATTTTATGCATTAGTCTGCACTATTGGGAGTGTTCTTGGAGGAATATTTGGATACTGTATTGGTTATGTTGGTGAAATGGCTATACTTGAAAAATTGTTCAAGCACGATAAGATTCAGAAGATGCATACCTATTTTGAAAAATATGAAGCTTGGGCAATATTTATAGCTGGTTTTACACCTATACCTTATAAAGTATTTACAATCGGTGCTGGGGTTTTCTATCTTAATTTACAAAAGTTTATTATATTTTCAATATTAGGAAGGGGATTGAGGTTCTTTACTGAAGCTATTCTTTTAATGTACTTTGGAAATAAAATTGTTGAGTTTATGGGTCGCTCTTTTAATTTATATACTTTCATAATTACTTTTGTTTTGATTGGTGCTTTCTTTTTGTATAATACTTTCAAGAAGAAATGATTATTTTTTATTAAAAACACTTTTTTCATACAAATACTTTATATCATCATATATTGGAATTGAATTTATTTTATAAAATTTAACTAAAAATATCCAGACGAATGCAATGTAAATTCCTGAAACAAAATGCCAGAAAAATAAATGGACTAAATTAAACCAGTCCTGGCCAAGATTTAAAGATACTAAAATCATTAAAGTTAATCGTGAAATGTTCATTAGAAATATGAAAATAAAACCAATTAAGATTAATTTAAAACGCATTTTTAATTTTATATCTTTTGTTAATAAAACTAGCAACAATAAAAAATAATATGCATAACCTGCAATACATGCTTTAACGAATTCAAAATGTTTTCCAGAAATTATTAAAACATTATTTGTTAGTTCTGGTGCATATGGACTTAATATCAAGACCACAGAGTAAATTGTTAATGGTGTGAAAATTAAATAGAAGATAGTAATAGGTGTAAAACAGAAAATTAACCTCAAGAAAAGTGTTTTGTAGTAATCCATAATAGAATATAAGTAAACATAATATTTAAAAGTTAGTAAAAGCTTTACATCTTTATGAAAAGAGCTGTATTTATACTTGGAAGCTTGTTGGCAATATTAATATCACTTATATTTGATAAACAAATCCTTTCTTTGATAGTAAATAATAGGATTGAATTCTTGAACAGCTTTATTATACTCTTAACTCATTTAGGTAGTTTTTATGGTGTTATTTTTATTGGAATGCTTCTTTTCCTTTATGATAGGAAATGGAATAACCTAGCTATTTATATGGCTGTTTTGCTTTTTGCTATAGGTATAGGGCTTACCATAAAATATATTGTTATTAGATCAAGGCCAGATCCTGTAATGTTTAAAACCTTCGTAACTTTGATCAAAACAACACCTTCTTTTCCTAGTAGCCATGCTATAGCTGTTTTTAGTGTTTATCCTGTAGTTCAGAAGTATTATCCTCTCCTGAAAAACTACTGGCTAACATTTGCTATTTTAGTGCTGTTTTCCAGACTTTATGTTGGAATACATTATCCTTCTGATGTTGTATTTGGAGCTGTTTTAGGCTATTTGGTGGGAGCCTTTATTATGGGGAAATTGAAAGAGAAGTTTGTGTTTTTGCAGTAGTTTCTTCTCCTTTTTAATAAGAAAAGCTCATTTTAGCCTTTTTACTCACTGAAACATAAGGTTTAAATATATTTCGCAACTTCATAATAACAACAAAGGTTTAAGGGGGTTAATTTAAGATGAAGAAATTAGGTATTTTAAGTGTACTTTTAGTGTTAGTTTTAGCTAGCGTAGCTTTTGCTGTTGCTCCTGTTGTACAAATTACACAGGTTAAGAATGCTATAGCTGCTGGTGAGCTAAATGTTGATGTAAATGTAGGAGAGCTTGTTCAATTAAATGCTCAAGGGCTTGACCAAGCAGATGGAGATGCTGTTAACATATTCTCTTGGACTATAAAACAAGGAGCAAATGTTATAGCGGTATATAATATTCAAAACCCAATACATACTTTTGCAGGTAGAGGGGTATTTACTGTTGAAGTTCTAGCTACTGATGCTGCAGGAGAAGTTTCTGCTGTTGCTGATACAGTAACTGTAACTGCAAGACAAGCTGATCTTAAAATAAAAGACAAAAATGGTGCTGAATTGAGTGAGATAAAATTAAGTGCTCAAGACGGAAACCATGTCCAATATAATAACTTAGTTAAGCTTGTAAATGAAGGTAATATCGACTTTAATGGACTTAAGGTAAGAACTTTATTTGATACAGACAAAAACGGTGTTATTGACGCTAATGATGTTCCGAATAAATTAATAGATAAAAATGAAGATATAATTACTGTTACTTTAAACCCAGCAGTAAATATAAATGTTCTTAAAAATGATAACGCACTTAATGGACTTGATGAAGTACCTGTAAGTTTAACATTGAACATTGGTGATGGATTTGATGTAAGTGACTATAAAGAGGGAAAATTCCAAGTTCTTGATGCACAGGGTAATCCTCTTGTGATAAGTGGAAGAACAATAGAAATTCCATTCAAATTAAGAGCTGGTGAGGCTTTCTGTATAGCTGGCCCTCAACAAGCTGCAAGACTTGCAATTGATATCAATGATCCTGAATCAGATAATGAATTGAATATAGGTGAAAAATTCAAAGTTTCAGTTGAAGTTGAAAACAATGCAAATACTGACGAAGATTTCTTTGTTGAAGGTTCCCTTTATAATTTAAACAAAGGAAAGAAAGTTGATAGATTCAAAACAAAATCTAAAAGTATTGATAGCGGTGACAAAGATACATTTGACTTCGAGATGGAATTAGATCCAACTGAAGTAGATAATGACAATGATAAAGTTGTCCTTTACTTGAAGATATTTGCTGAAGATAAAGAAGAGCAATTGTGTACTGAAAAAGAAGTAAAGTTAAAATTACTTCAAGAAAAAACTGATGTAAAATTCAGTGAATTAACTTTATTGCCACAAACTGTAGCTTGCGGAGCTCCTGTTGAAGCTAGAGTTGCTGTAAGAAACTTCGGTAGTGAAGACACAGATACAGTTATTAAATTAATAAGCAGAGAATTAGGTCTTGATCTAAGATCACCTAGCTTTAATTTAGATAAGCTTCGTGGTAACAAAGATAATTCAGATGATACGAAAACATTAAGGTTCAACTTTGTATTACCAGAAAATGTTAAACCTGGTCAGTATAATATTGAAGCTGATGCTTTATTCAATGGTAAGGATAATAGTATAACACAACCATTGACTGTTACTGAATGTAAAAAGGAAGTAGTAGCACCTAAGGCTGAAGAACCTAAGGTACCAACAGTTACTGTAACAACTACAACACCTGCTGTAACTCAACCTGTTACACAACAGCCAACAAATACAAATGTTGCTCCAACTGTGTTTACTCAAAGTGATATCTTTGATGTCTTTAATAGAGACAGAACACCTGCAGCATTATGGATAGCACTTGATTTAGTTCTTGTGTTATTAATAGTAATAGTTGTTTACATGGTTGTAAATAAGAGAAAAAGATAAATACTTTTTCTTAATTTTCTTTTTTTATGAATCTTAAAAACATAACAGAAGAAGTTATCGAACTAAAGAAAGAATTAGCTGATTCTAATATTATTGACGATAAAAATTTGATAATTGAAAAACTTAAAGAACTTCTAACTGAATCTGTAAAGAAAAGAGCTAAAGGCAAAGTAGGAATTGCTTTCTCGGGGGGGGTAGATTCAACTGTAATAGCTTTTATCTGTCATAATTTGGGTATTGATTTTACTTTGTATAATGTTGGGGTTGAAGGCGCTAAAGACTTAGAATGGGCTAAAGAGATATCTACAAACTATGGCTGGAAGATTAAACAGAAAGTACTAAACTTAGAAGAAGCTGAGGAAATAATAAAAGAAGTTGTAAGTATTTTACCTGATATTAATGTCGTTAAGGTTGGTGTTGCATGTCCTGAACTTGTTGTTCTCAAAATGGCTAAAGATGATGCATGCGATGTTGTTCTTGGTGGATTGGGAAGTGAAGAGATTTATGCAGGATATGAAAGACATCTGAAAGCTTTGGATGTAAATGAAGAATGCTGGAAAGGATTACTTAATATTTTTGAAAGAGATTTGTCAAGAGATTTTGCTGTGATTAATCATGTTGGGATTAATGTTGAATGTCCTTTTTTAGACAAAGAATTAGTAAAGTTTTCTATGCAGATAAAACCAGAATATAAAATAAATAAAGAAGTTAAAAAATTAATATTAAGAGAAACTGCTGCTGCATTAGGATTGAAAAGAGAATTTGCTTTTAGACCTAAAGTAGCTGCTCAATACGGAAGTGCTTTTGACAAAGCAATGGATAAATTAACAAGAAAAAATGGATTCAAGTTTAAAAAAGATTATTTAGAAAGGTTAAAATAGTTCTTTAACAAAAATTTAATTTATGAAACAAGTTATTTTAGTAAGACAAGATCTTAAGATGCCTAAAGGAAAACTTGCTGCACAAGTTGGACATGCGTGTGTAGAAGCTGTCTTGCGTTCTGAGAAGAATAAAATTACTAAGTGGAGATCTGAAGGCATGCTAAAAGTAGTTGTTAAAGTACAAGATCTTAAAGAACTAAGACTCTATGAAAAACAGGCTAAAGAGAAAGATTTAGTAACTGCTGTAATAACTGATGCAGGAAGGACTGTAGTAAAGCCAGGAACTGTGACTTGTATGGCTATAGGTCCTGACGAAGATAAGAAAATTGATGCTATAACATCAAAGTTAAGTCTATTATAGTTGGAACTTTAAGTAAGGTTTATATTAGAATTATTTCTTAATGCATATGTTATGAATAAAAGAGGGGCAATTTTAGTAGTAATGGTTCTAGTACTTACTGTATTATCTGCACTACAATTATTGACAACAGAAGCACAAGCTGTACAATGTACTAGTTGTGCCAACTGTAGTGCCTCCTTAAATCAAACAGGTTCTGTTGCTACTATGTTTAGTACTATTACTACTGGTTTTGGTGATATATCTTGTGTTACAATTAATGCTAGCAATACTGTGCTTGACTGTAATGGCAGTACTATTAGTAATGGTGCAAGTTCTTTTGTAGGTGTAAATGTAACTGGATTTTTTAATCCTGGGTATAATGTAATTAGTAATATTACCATTAAGAATTGTATAACTATTAATAGTTTCACAAGATCGATAAGCGTTGATGCTGGAGTAACTAATGTAACAATAGATAATAACACACTTGTTCATAGTGCTGGGGCTAATTCTGGTGATCTTGTATTCTTAGATACATCAAATTTTTCAAATGTTTATAATAATACTTTCCAAGGACTTACTGCTATTAGTTTTAGAACAGGGGGTTATAATGGTATAATTATTGATAATAATACCTTTGCTAGAACTGGGACCGGTGGTGTTACGACAGCTATTAATCTTGGACCGAGTAGTGCTCAAACTACAGGAATTAACATAACGCATAACAGTTTTGCTATGAGTAATGGTGGTTTTAATCTACTAACTATTGTTGTCAATCAAGTTGGTCCTAATGTTCTTATTTTTAAGAATAATTTCCTTAACGGTTCAATAAATTTAAGTCAACCTAATTCCCCTGAGTTTAACCTTTCAAATATAGGTAACCATCACTGGAACTATAACGAAACTAATGATATCAATGGTAGTTGTAATGGAAATTTACAAAAAAGAGATGGTGAGAATGCACCTATATGTGATTTCCCTTTCAATGTTAGTGGAAGCTTTGCAAATGATTCATTTCCCAGGATTGATATTTTCTTAACCCCTAAAGAATTCTGGGCACCAAACCTTACAGTAACGTTTCCAACAAACTTAACAAATACTACATCATCAAATGTAACTTTAAATGTTAGTGTCCAAGATAATGTTGCAATTAGCAACTGCTGGTATACGTTAAATAATAGTGGAACTAATGTTTCATTCACTTGCCTTGGAAATAGTAGTTTTATTAGAAATGAAGGAATACAAAATATTACTGTTTATGTCAATGACACCTCTAATAATGTTAATGAAAGTGATTTGATTTTATTTATAGCAGACTTTACTGCCCCTAATGCCACAGTAGATGATCCTGTTAATAATTCATTCCATCAGAATCTTAATCGTAGCCTGAACTTTAGTGACGTTACTGATGCTTTAACTGGTATTGATAGATGTTTCTATAACTTAAATAGTGCTTCTTCTAATGTTACAGTTAGCTGTTTTGAAAATACTAGTTTTAATGCAGATAGATCAAATAATACTTTTATTTTTTATGTTAATGATACTGCCGGGAATGTTAACATGACTAGTATTACTTTCCATGTTGCAGATACTTTAGCACCTAATTTAACAATATTAAGTATAGCGAATAATTCAAACTTAACTTCAACAAATGTAACATTGGATATTCATGTCGCTGACAATTTAGGTTTAGATCGTTGCTGGTATCAATTAAATAATACAGGTGTCAATGTTTCATTTACATGTCTTGCTAATACTTCTTTCCTACAAAGTAATTCAAATTCATCAAATATTACAGTATATGCAAATGACACTGCAGGGAACTTAAATATAACAGATATTACAATATTTAGAATTGATACTTTATTCCCAAGTCTTGTTGTTAATGACCCTCTAAATAATTCCCAATATAATACTTCTAACAGGATCTCATTAAATGTAACAATAAGTGATAGTGGAACAGGCATTAATAATTGTTATTTTAGTGTGGCCCATGCTTCAAATACTACATTTGACTGTCTAAATCAAAATACTACATTCCTTTCAGATGAAGGATTATTGAATTTAACTGTTTTCTCAAATGACAGTGCAGGGAATGTTAATTATAGTAATATTGTTGTTTATAATATGACTGATATATTAGCTCCAAGATTAACTCTGGTATATCCTCAAAATATAACTAATACGACAGCTACAACAAATATAAGCCTGAATTTTACTGCAACAGACGGTCAAGCTACAGATAGATGCTGGTACTCATTGAATTCTACTGGAATTAATATTACAATACCATGCAACCAAAACAATAGTTTTTCTTTGTTAACCAATGCATTACATAATATCACATTATATTCAAATGATACTGTTGGAAATCTTAATCAAACTCCAATAACTTTGTTTACTGTAGACAATGTCGCACCTTCTTTAAGAGTTGTGATACCTGAAAATAATAGTTTTCTTAATTTGAAAAATACTACAAGTATAATTACCCTTTTTAGTGGTTTTAGAGAAATTAATTTTTCATTGAATATAAGCGCGAGTGATACTAATCTCAATCTTGATAAGTGCTGGTATCAGAGGAATAACACTGCAGAGAATAATAGTTTCGATTGCAATCAAAATATTACTTTTACAGCTACTGAAACTAATTTGGCAGCATCTGTTAATGGAACTGTAAATTTTACTGTTTATGCTAATGATACTGCTGGTAATCTTAATGTAAGTGATTTAGTGGTCCTAAGAGTGGATATAACTGCCCCTTCAGTTACAATATCAGCACCATCAAATAATACTGGAAGCAGCAATACTAATGTAAGTTTTAATTTCACTTCGGGTGATGGGAGTACTGGTTCAGGGGTAAACGAATGTTGGTATAACTTAAATGATTCAAATACAAATGTTACTGTTACTTCTCTTGGTTGTTCAAGTGTAGTTACGAGTTTTATAGCCGGTATATCAAATGCAAATATTGTTATTGCCTATGCTAATGACACAGCTGGTAATGATGGAAATAAAAGTTCAATATTTACAGTTGATAATATTGCACCATCATTGATTATTGATGCTCCTATAAACGGGTCGAGAGAAGTAACTGGGACACAAAATGATACTCTTGGTTTTAATAACTATAGGTTAATTACTCTAGGCTTTACTGCCCTAGATACTGGTGGATCTGGTATGAACCAATGTGACTACCAAGTATACACATTTACAAATGTTGGAGAAGAACTTTTTTCAAATAATAGAGGTGGAACTATAACATCCTGTGGAAACTTAACTAATAGTACAACAGTCTCTCTCCAAATTAATCAGTTCTATAAGATACATTTCAATAATGTTACTGATAATGTTGGGAATAATAATGTAACATCATTCAACACTACATTTAAGGTAGTTGCATCAATATCTAGTGGAACAACTGCAACTACAACCACCACAACAAATACAGATGGTGGATTTTTTAATATCGGAGGTGGAGGTGGAGGGGGTCCTTCTGAAACACCATTACAAAAAGTACAAAGATTCTTTACTGATGCTCCTTTCACACAAGGACCTTCTGAAGGACCTGATTTCATATCCCGTTCTTCATTTGCTGGCGCACAAGGGCCTGCTATGGGTTATATGGGGCCAGGAATGTTCTTCAGCGTTGCACAGGCAATGGCAGCTTATATGACACCTCAGCAACAAGAAATGTTAAAAGATGCACTTGCTAGAGGAGAAGTTGCAACTGTTCCAACACAAGACCTTATTGTAACATTACCAGAAAAGGTTTCTATTCCTGTTGCTGTACTTTCAAATCCAGTAGTTGCTTCAGCAGTAACAGGGGAAAGAGTTGGCGGGGGTGTAAAAGTCAACATTGATGAACGTGCTGCATTAAAACTTAATTATGTTGAAGATGAAGGATTTAATGTACCTAAAATTGACTTAGACTTGCAGATGATAGATTATGGTTTTAAAGAGAAACCTGTTAGTAAAGAAAACATTGAAAATGTTGACCTTGAAGTGGGTTGCTCTAAAGAAAATCCAAATTGTACAAAAGGAATTATTGGGATTACAGGGGCTGTTGTAGCAGATAATATAACTGGTGGCACTCCTAATTTGATACTATTCATAGCATTAATCTTCTGTGTCGGTGCGTTAGTAGTTTTAATATTATTAAAGAGAAATTAGAAATTTATTTAAAGTACTAGAGGTTTTTATTATTTTATGGGTCTGTTTGAAATATTGGTAATATCATCCGGGTTAGCTTTTATTGTAGCTCTTTTTAATAGTTTAATTAATAAGTATAAGAAGAAATGGTATCCTTTTGTTTTGCATACTGATATTTTCATTGAAAAATTTAGAGGTTTAATAGATCCCAAATACAAAAGTGCAAATAGTGTTAAGAAATTTAAACAGATTTTTGATGAGATAGGATTTCCAATAACCATAGAAGGTTTGTTAAGTTTTTTAATATTAGTAGCTGTTTGTGTCATTTATGTTATAAGTGTTTATAACTTTCTATTAGGATGAGTAATATTTTTAATTTATTATTGAAAGAATTTGGATCTCAAGGCTGGTGGCCTGTTAATGGAAAGTATCATCATGGAGATTATTCTTATCCTAAGAATGAGAAAGAAAAACTTGAGATAATATATGGCGCAATTCTAACACAAAATACTGCTTGGAATAATGTTGAGAAATCACTTAAAAATATTAAAGACGTTGATATAGAAAAAATAGATAAAATTAAACTTGCTGCATTAATTAAAAGTGCAGGATATTTTAACCAGAAAGCTGAAAGATTAAAAATAGTTCATAAATTTTTTAAAATTAACAAAGATCCTACAAGAGAAGAATTACTTAAAGTTAAAGGGATAGGACCAGAGACAGCAGATTCTATTTTATTATATGCTTTGCATCAACCTTATTTTGTAATAGATGCTTATACCAAAAGAATATTCTCAAGGTTAGGTATTTGTAAAGAAAATGTTACTTATGGTGAACTGCAAAAGATTTTTCATGATAAATTAGAGAAAGATTATAAAATTTTTAATGAATACCATGCTTTGTTAGTTGAACATGCTAAGGTTTACTGCAGGAAAAAACCTTTATGTACGAAGTGTCCTTTAAATAAATTATGTCAATACTACAAGGATAATTTTAAATAATCGTGAAATTAACTAAGATCATGGAAGATAAGATATTAAAAATCACTCTTGAAAATTCTGTTAGTTTTGGAGGTAAAGCTCAGACTAATAATGTGATAGGGAAAGTTATTGCTGCATTTCCTGAACTTAAAAAAGATATGAAGAATACTTATAATAAAATAAATGAAATTGTCAAAAAAGTTAATTCTATGAGTCTAGATGAGCAGAATAAAAAATTAAATTCTTTAGGGGGTCCTGAAAAAAAAGAAAAGGAAGTCAAAGAAAGAGAAATTCCGGACCTTGAAGTCAAAGGTAAAGTAGTTGTTCGATTTGCTCCAAATCCTGATGGTGCTTTGTCATTAGGACGTTGTAGGCCAGCTTTATGGAACTGGTTTTTTGCACAAAAGTATAATGGAGAATACATACTGAGATTTGATGATACTGATCCTAAGAATAAAGTGCCTATAAAAGAAGCTTATGACTGGATTGAAGATGACCTTAAATGGCTAGGAGTAAAGCCTACTAAAATAGTAAGACAATCTTCTAGACTTAAAGTGTATTACGTTGAAATGAGGAAATTAATTAAAATGGATAAGGCTTATGTATGCACCTGTGATACTGAAGAATGGAGAAAACTTATCTCAAAGAAAAAAGGATGCAAATGCAGAGATCTTAAACCTGAAGAAACATTAAAAAGATGGGAAAATATGTTTGCTAGTTATAAAGAAGGAGAAGCTGTTGCAAGGATAAAAACAGATATTCAACATGAAAATCCTGCTGTAAGAGACTGGCCTGCATTCAGAATTATTGAAAATGCTTCTAAACATCCATATGAAAAAAATGCTAGAGTTTGGCCTTTACTGAATTTAGCTTCTGCTATTGATGATCATGAATTTGCAATAACACATATAGTTAGGGGTATTGATTTACAAATTTCTGATGTTAGACAAAAATATATTTATGATTACTTTGGATGGACTTATCCAAAAACAATGTATCATGGAAAACTTCTTGTTAAAGGAATAAAAAGTACTTCTGTAACTAGGGAGATGATTAAAAAAGGAGAATTAACTGGTTGGGATGATATTAGATTAGGAACAATAAAGGCTTTGAGAAGAAAAGGATTTACTAAAGATGCAATTGTAAAATTCATAAGAGAAACTGGAATTGGTCCTGCGGAGGCAAATGTATCGCTAGATAAACTTGCTGCATTTAATAAAGAGGTTATTGATGAAAAAACATGCAGAGTTTTCTTTGTTCAAGATCCTGTAAAGATCAAGATTGAAGGAGCTCCTAAAATCAAAACAGAACTTGACCTACATCCTAAAAATAATAAAGGAGGAAGAAAGTTTGTAACTAACGAGGACTTTTATATTTCTAAAGAGGATTTAATTAATCTAAAAGATAATCATCACTATAGATTAATGGGCTGTTTAAACTTTATGAAGAAAAAAGAGAAATTAATTTTCCATTCTGAAAAACAAGAAGATTTCAAAGGACAACAGATGCTTCACTGGCTGCCTTATAATTATAACTATGTGATTATTGAACTGACTACTGATGAAGGAAAAGTAAAGGGATTGGGTGAAGAATACATATCAAACTTAAAAGAAGGCGATATTGTACAGTTTGTAAGGGTTGGTTTTGCGAGATTAGACAAAAAAGGAAGAGAAATGCTTGAATTCTGGTTTTTACATAGATAATACTCTAGTGAAGAAATCTTTAAATATAGTTATTTTTAACCAAAAAGTATGAAAAAATTAATTATTTTGCTTTTGGCAGTATTATTAGTAGGGAGTGTTTATGCTGAAAAAATAAAGACAGAAGATAATATTCTAAAATATGGAGAAAGTATAAAGCTTGATTTTGCAGAAGGCGGAAAATATCAACTTAGAACTTATGAGGATACACAAATAGATTTTACTATAAATGGTAAAGGAAGAGGAACTCTAATTATTGATGAGATTGGTGAAAAAGAAATAAAGGTAAGAATAAAAAGAAAAGATGAAAAGTTTTATCCTTATATAATAAAAATAGGTACAAAGGAGAGAATTGATATTGCAGAAGGGGTGAGTCCTGACCTAAATATTGAACCTAGGGTGGTGCATTATTCAGAGGATAGAAAACAAAGAAATGTTGTACTTTACTTTAATTCATTCTTTAAACTTAGAACCGGACAAACTATTGAAGATTTTAAGAAAGAGCATAATTTGACTGCACCGCCTAATAATAATAATATTCAGACTGAACAACCTACTGGAAAGATAGAGGAAAAGGCTCAAGATTATACAATCTTTTTTGTAGTGACAATTATTGTGTTAGTTATATTGTTTATCTTCTTTAAGTTTATTAGAAAAGAAAATAATGAAGGAAAACCAAGAGAAACTAAAATAGATGAAGAAGATGTTTATGTTGCTAAAGATGAAAGAAGTGTTAAATTAGAAACTACAAAATCTGTTCATACACCTGAAGATTCTGGTTTAAATATTGAACCTAAACCTAGTTCTAAGCAAAAGAAATCTTTAAAGAAATAAGTTAAGTTTATTCTAGTTATAATAAATACAAAGATATATATATCTATTGACCGTAATCTGCTTAGGTTTTTAAAGGAGGCAATGTATATGAATAAGAGAAATTTAATTGTTCTAAGTTTAGTGTTAATAGTTTTAATGAGTTCATTTGTTGTAGCTTTACATAGGGGAAGTGACAATGCTATTACTGGGAATTCTGTTAAGAGTTCTTGGTGGGGTAAGTTAGTCGGTAGTGAAAATAAAGTTACTGGTAAAGTTGTTGGTGCTCAATGTAATAATACTTATAATTGTGATTATTTAAATGGGGAAGGATGTATTGCTGGAAGTTGTATAATAGCCCCACAGGAAGGAGAAACTTGCATACTAAGTGATAGTTCTGGTGGTGCTGGTGGGTGTAGGTGGGGATTATATTGTCTCCCTTCTGAATATGTATATAATGAGGAGACTGGTGATTCTGTCCCATCCATTAGCAGATGTGAAAGACTAACTTGTACCGATTCAGATAATGGAAGAGTGAATCCATTTGCAAGAGGGACAACTA
>CAZTRI010000010.1:0-7480 GCA_964616675.1 Candidatus Woesearchaeota archaeon | reverse complement strand
AATGGGACACAATAGTTGTTTGGGTAGTTGGATTAATATTCTTTTTATTGCTAGTCCTATTAGCATTTGGAATAAAAAATAAAATGTTTGGTTCAGAAGGAAGTCTTCTTGAAAATATAATGGGTTTCTTTCGAAGGGGGTTAAGATAAATTGGACTTCGCAATAGAAAAAGTGATTCCTGGTATTATTGCTGTTATTGTAATCTTTGCATTAGGTTATTATGGGGTTAAACATATTCCGGAATTATCAAAATCACTGTTTGGTTATGATCCTTTTAATAGTACAATAGCAGAAGAAACAAAACTAGCACCTGAGATTAAATCAAACATATTCAACACTTTTTTCATAGAGTTAGAGAACTGCTATCAATCCCCAGATAAAGAATGTAAGTGTAAAGTTTCTGCAAATCCAACACAATCTGGATATTTTTTTAGTTTTGAAAGGGGGGGAATTGGATTGCATCAAGGAAAAGTAGAAAGAAGTTTGTTAAAGGGATTGTCAGCATTAAAGACAGAAAGAACACCAACAATAAAGCCATTGCCGGCAAATTATTTAACTCCTCAAGTCCCAGAAGATTCTTATATTTCATCAGACTTAAAAAATTATTTTTCAGAGAACGAATTTTATATAACATACGAAGATGGGAAAACAATTGTTAAAACAACAATAGACAGAATAATTCCTGATTACTTATTTGGTGGAGTTTATAAGAAAGGCAAGAACCTTTATTTTTTACCACAAGGAACTTCTTTATCTTCAAAAACATTATGTTCTGAACCACAGAACCAAACACAACCAATAGCATAAAAATCGCAACCTTTAAATATAAATCAAAACTAAACACATAAAGTGAAAGAGATGATTTTTAAGAATAAAAAAGCTCAGGGTTTACCAATGGAATTGGTTATAATTTCTATTATCATAATAGTTGTTCTTGTAGTTGTAATTGCATTCTTCGTTGGTGGAACAGGAACAGTAATGCAAAAGATCAAACAGATTTTCACAGGTGGTACAGCTGGTACTGAACTTCCTATTGCAAAAGAATTTTGTAATAATTATTGTACAAATGCACAAATTGATGAAGCTATAGGAAGTGGAAAAGGTACTGCATTTTGTACTTATGCATTCAGTTTAGATAATGATGGGGATGGCCAAGCAGATACTGTTAAAACAGATAATGGGGTAGTAAAAGTAAAGTTTTATTGTAATCAATTGGGTGTTGATGCTTCAGGTTTAGATGAAGGATTGGCTAAACACATAAATATTGGTTGTTCACAGATAAGAACCTGTGCATAATTTCTTTAAGATGAACAAGAAAGCAATGGAAATGTCAATATCTACTGTAATAACTTTAATTATTGTTATTATTGTTCTTGTTGTTATTGTTATGATCTTTACTAGAACCAGTAATCCTATTTTTAATATTTTTAGTGATCAGGCAAAAGCAGCAGCACAGTCAATTCCAAAATAATTGAAGAAGGGATTCTCCCTTCAACCCTAAAAAGTTAAGTTTATAAGTTTTTCTTTATTTCTAAAGTTATGGAAAATCAAGTAAAACTATATTCTCATATCCCAGAAGAAGGTTATATTTCAGACGGATATGGTAGAGGATTAGCAGCATTAAGAGAAGCATGTTTAATAGATCCAAATTCAGCACAGCCATTATTTGAAAATCAGCCAAGGCCATTAACCCCAAGAGAATCTTTAATAGCAAGAGTAGAAGATTATAATAGATTAAGAAATCCAGATGGAAGTGAAAGAACAGCAGAAGATAGATTAAAATTATTTAATAAAGGTTTCTGGACAAGTACCGGAATGTTGTATGAATATGATGGAGATATGTCAGTTCCGATGGAAAGGCGTGAAGCAAGAATTCCAAGAAGAGCAAAGATACAAGGAGTATGCCTGGAGTTATTAAGATTAAGTCCAGAAGTTCTTACTGAAAACTATTTGGATGTAGATTTTGATTCTTTTGAAGGAGAAGAACTAGATTTAACTAGTGGTATTTGGTATCAAGGATTGACAAGAAGAGAAGTACCAGAACATGAAGGCTGGAGAAAATTAGTTGGTGATGATGAAGAAGGAATAAGAATTTTAAATAATTATGCTGATATTGTGTTTGGCGAAGTTCAAAGATTATTTAAAGAAATTACAGCAATGGGATTCTGGAAAAGAAGGGAGATTAAAACTAATGAATTGAGGGCGCCTTGGGTCAATTATCTTGTTAGTAGGTCCAGTGCGTTTGGTAATAATCTTCTTTTTAGCAATGCCGCCTTCCTGAGAGCGAGTGTCCCCGCGCCGCAGCGCTAGTCGTCGCAAAATTTTTCTAAGCCGACGCAGTCTAAAAGATAGTTTTATATTTAATAAGTTTCTAAAAAGAATCATGAATAAAAAAGGAGTAGAATTGCTTGTCGGTGCATTAGTAGCTTTGATAGTAAGTATAGGTTTTATTTTCATTCTTGCAAAACTAGGTGTTGTTGATTTCCTTTTTGGTGCAAAAAGAGAATGTTCAAATTTAGGTTACTGGAATGATATGCAGCCAATTTTACAAAAGCTTGATTCTGGATCTAAAATAAAAGATTCAATTAACTTTTACAATAAACCATGTGTAATAACCACTTTTTTAAGAACAGACCCAGGAGAAATTGCATATCCTTATGGTTTAGATATTACAGTCCCAAATTTATGCTTATGTAACTTAGATGGAAAAGCATGTAAAATAAAATCTCCAGAACAATGTTTTTCGTTTAAAAAAATAAAAGGATTTGGTCGGAAGCAATTCACAACAGCAGACTATGATGAAAATATATTTTTAGATTTTGAAGTCAAAGGAGATCAATTAGTAATTAAAGAGTACGGGGCAAAAGAAAAAGCAAAAGATGTTTACATAACAAATGTCAAATCTCCAGATTCAGAATTCAAATTCAAATCAGCAACAATCACATCCACAGAGAAATTATCAAATGATAATGTACAAATAATATTAGAACCATCAGAAGACACAAAAACATTCCCATCATCTGGGATAAGGGAAAAACTAACAAAATATAAATTAGCAGTATTAAAAGATACAGAACCATTTGTGGACTTTAATAAAATAATCTTGTATGGAGAACTAACTGATGAGTTCAAAAATGGAAAAGTAAAGGGTTTATTAAAAAACGGAAGTAATCAAGATCTTGAATGGACTGTTATTACAAAAGACCAGGTTAATATTAATTTAAAGAATACATTCCCAGAAGGCTATTATTCAGTAGAATTTACAGAAGTACCTGAATTATTCGCAGTTACTAACATTAAATAATTTTATATTCTCGCAAATTACTTATAATTATCATGAATAAAAGAGGTGAATCAATACTAGTCCAAGGATTAATACATTTAATTCTTATAGGGATGATAGTTGCAACTTTTCTTTTCATTAATACAAGAATATTAGACCCAGAATTAGCATTGGAGAAGAAACTTGTTTTAGATTCAGTACTAGTAAAGGATTCTATTCTCGCATATTCAGGAAAAACAGAAATAAAGTATAAAATTAGAGAAAACAATGCAGTTATAGTTGAAGAACCATGTAAAATAAAAATAAAAAACAGCAAAACAACAGCTGAGTTTACAAACAACTGTTTCAAGTCTCATATTCCAACAACAACAGAAAAAGGAGAAAAATTAATTGTGATGAAAAATGGCTGAAGAAGTCTCTGATATGATTTATTGGTTTTGGAGATTGATACCAATTATCATCCTAATCTTATTTATGGTAGGGATACTATTTCATTTTTTATCTGCTAAGGTCAGCACTTTAGACCATGAAACGTTCATAATTTCAAGAATCCTTTTAACAAATTCAGGCTGTTTAGCTTATGAAGACGAAATTAATGTTCATTCATTTATCATCGACAAGAATAAGTTCACAAGGGAAAGATTATTAGGTTGTGCAAATAAAGAAGGTTTCGGTTATAAATTAAGATTAATTCCATGGGATCTAATAAAGAGAACTGATAGCCAGGCAATTGAAATATCTACTTTTAATGCAGAACAGGATATGTTCTACAAAGTATGCCAGACAGTTCCAGAATTTGAATGTATGAAAAGGGAAATGTTTGTATTATTAAGAAATGAAAATAAAGATTTAGTTCCAGCAAAACTTGAAATTGGGGTGATAAAACGTGTCTAAAAAAGGAATAGTTGGTTTGCCAGTAGTCGCGTTAGTTGCAGTACTTTTATTTACAATAATTCTAATGTTCTGGGCAATTTACTTTTATGTATTTGGTTTTGCAGATCAAAATTCAATGCTGTTAAGCGCAGAAGAACTAACAGATTCTTCAAGATTGATGAGCCTGATGAATCTTCCTGTTGAAGTTGAAGGAAAAAGGATTACATTTGCAGATCTAGCAGTCTTAACATCTATTGACAAAAATAAATATTATTCCACATTTAGAAACAATATTGCTCCTTATCTAGAAAGTATACCTCATCCATTAAAAAAAGACGAACCGTTTTATTCTGGTTGGGAAATAAAAGTTTCAGAACTTAAAGAAGATAAATGGCAGGAATCTTTCAAAGTTATCACAACATTCTTTTTAGCAGGACCAACATTTGATTTTGAAGCATGGTCAATAGGTTTCACTGATGAACATTTAAAACAGGAATTACTGTTACCAAAAGATGAAAACTCAAACATCAAAGTGGAATTATACTTAAAATGTAAATGTAAGGCTAAGGAGTTAAAAGAATATGTTTTATAGAAATAAAAAGGGAGTAGAATTATTTTTACCTATGTTAGTCATAATCACATTTTTTTTATTAGGAATTACAGCTTATGCTATAAATAAAGCTAATATTAACTTAGAAAAAGAAGGAAAGATTGGTGAAACATCAACATTCTTATTCAAAATATTTGACGAAGCTGAAAAAGCCAAATTGTATATTGAAGAATCAACAAAGCTAGCAAGTATGCAATCAGCAAAGCAGTTAGCAGATAATGGTGGGACCTCAGAAAAGAATAATTGCAGAAAATCAAAGCCACCAACATTAGGAATTCAAAGAGAATATGTTTTATTCAACACATGCAAAGACTATAATCCACAGGAATCTTTTCAGGATTACTTAAATTCAACTGTAGTAAAATATTTCAAGAACTATAAGTCTGCAATAGCACCTGAAAAAGTTTACTGGGCAACAGCATTGCTTTATGATGTTTCAGAAGAAGAACGTCAGGAAGAGTTAAGCAGAGTATATTCTTATTACGTTAAAATAAATTCTATAGCATCTTTTAAAGATAAAGTTGTTGAGTTTCAACCTTTGAAATACGCATTCAGAACACAGGACACAGACAGATCTACATACGAAATTACACCAAAAGTAAAACTAGACTTAGACTTTAGTAAATATGATACATTGCACCAGGTTTTATTTATCTGTACTTCCTTAGAAGACTGCCAGAATAAGATAAAAGCCAAGTTTCCAGATGCAGAAGTTATTGTTTTTAATTCAGTAATTTACTTAAAGCTGCCAGGTAATCCTGATATCTATATTGCAATAGATACATCAAAATAGTGTTCCTGCTTCAAGAAACAAACCTTTTTATAAAAGTTAGATTTTAAAAAACTATGATCACAAGAGACTATGAAGCAATAATTACTCAAATAGTCCAAGCTTCCTCTAGAACAAGGGAAGACATTGAATATTTAATAAACAAAAAGATAGCAGAACTCGAAGATCTTATTTCTAAAGAAGGTGCCGCACACATTGTTGCAAATGAGTTGAATGTTAAACTTTTCCAGTCTTTTGGATCACCTCAAACTATGAAGGTTAAGGATATTCTTCCTGGTTTTAATTCTATAAGTGTAATTGGAAGGGTAATAGCTATTTATGAGATTAGGTCCTATCAGAAAGAAAACAGGTCTGGTAGAGTAGTTTCCATAAGTATAGGTGATGAGACAGGGACTATAAGAGCAACAATCTGGGATGAAAAAATCATAGATGAAGTTCCTAAATTAAAAGAAGGTGATATAGTAAAGATCACAAATAGTTATTCCAGAAAGAACAATAATTTCACAGAGATTCACTTAGGAAATAAATCATCTTTGATAATAAATCCACATGGAGAATCTGTATCAGGAACTGTAAAAAAAGTAGAAGTCCCTCAAAAAATCTCTCAGTTAAAGCCGGACGAATACGCGAATGTTTTTGCAACTGTAGTTGATATGTATGAACCAAGGTACTATGATGCCTGTCCTAAATGTAAAAAGAAAGTAGTAGAATCAAAATGTAATGAGCATAATCAAATAACACCAGATAAAATACCTATTCTTAACTTTATAATCGATGATGGAACATCAAGTATAAGAGCTACTGCATTCCGTGATATTGCCAAGAAATTAATAAACGAAGAAACTCTTTTAGAAAAAATGAAGAAAGAAAATTTAGGAAGGCAGTTAATTTTCCGTGGCAAGGTAGTTAAAAATGAACAGTACAATTCAACTGATTTTATGGTTTCTCAGATTATAGAACCGGAACCAGCAGAACTTATAGAGTTATTTAATAATGCTATATAAAACCCATTTCCTTTTTAGTTTATTCCTTGGACTAATTTTTATTAAATATTTTCCTCAGCAAAACACAGTTATATTTTTAGTTTTAGTAACACTATCTGGTTTTTTGCCAGATATCGATACTCCTCAAAGTAAATTAGGAAGAAAATTAAAAATAATATCTTGGCCATTGAACTTTATATTTGGTCACAGGAAATTCTTTCATTCGATATTTCCTCCTTTAGTTATTTACATTATTTTACATTTGTCTGGCTATTCTTATTTAGGTTTTGCAGTATTTTTAGGATACTTAACACATTTGATTGGTGATTCTTTCTCAAAAGAAGGAATTGCATTTTTTTATCCTTTAACAGAATTTAAGGTAACTGGTTTCTTTAAGACTGGTGGAATAATAGAAAAAATCATTTATTATTGTTTAACTATTGTTATTATCTATTTTGTATTGCAGAAGGGATTCTCCCTTCAACCCTAAAAGTTAAGTTTATAAGTTTTTCTTTATTTCTAAAATTATGGAAAATCAAGTAAAACTATATTCTCATGTACCAGAAGAAGGTTATATCTTAGGGGGATATGGTAGAGGGTTGGTAGCATTAAGAAGAGCATGTTCTAGAGATCCAAATTCAACACAGCCATTATTTGAAAGTCAGCCAAGGCCATTAACGCCAAGAGAATCTTTTATAGCAAGATTAGAAGATTATAATAGATTAAGAAATGCAGATGGAAGTGAAAGAACAATTAAGGATAGATTGCGATTATTTAATAAAGGTTTCTGGACAAGTGCTGGAATAGCTTACAAATATGATGGTGATATGTCAGTTCCGATGGAAAGACGTGAAGAAAGGGTTCCAAGAAGAGCAAAGATACAAGAGGTATGCCCAGGATTATTAAGATTAAGTCCAGAAGTTCTTACTAGAACCTATTTG
>CAZTRI010000009.1:0-13576 GCA_964616675.1 Candidatus Woesearchaeota archaeon | reverse complement strand
CCAAAAAATACTCTAACTAAATTATTATAACCAAAAGAATTTATAATCCTGTTTATTCCATCTTCTCTGGTTTCTCTAATCCCTTTCACCATTCCAAAATTAGAATCTTTAATTTTATTATAACAACCGACCAAAGTCTGCGGTTCTACTTGCCCATCTCCATCAACCCAACCAATATATTTTCCTTTACAGGCTTTTAATCCTTGATTAACCCCATAACCATATCCTTGATTAACTTCAACTGTAACTTTCTTTATTTTCTTATTTTTCTTCATTAAAGAACCTATAATCTCTCCTGTTTTATCTTTAGAACCATTATCAATTAAAACCAATTCATAATCAACTTTATTTTTAGCAAACAAATCGATTATTGGTTTAACAACATTTTCAATATTCTTCTCTTCATTATAGAAAGGGATAGTAATAGATAATTCAACCATTAAGAAATGGAAAAAAACAGTTTATTTAAAGGTATCTATAACTTCATAAGTTGGACCATCTTTAGATAAGATACTCTTAAACAATTTGAATTCTTTAATCTCAAACTCCAAAGGATCAATTTTTATATTTTCAATTGAATCCTTAAACTCCTTCTTATTTTTAATCTCTTTAACCCTTCCTAAAGTTACATGAGTCTGAAATCTAGTATCGGCAGCAGAAACACTCAAAGTAGTAGCATCAACCTGTTTTTGTATCCCAACTATATTTGTTTCAGGTTTCAAATCTACCCAAATTACTCTCGGACTAGATTCAGCAGGAAAAAAACCAATTTTATGTAATTTAACTTTGAAAGGTTTTAACTTTATACTTTTTAATTCATTTTTCAACTCCCCAAGTTTAGTTTCATTTATTTCACCCAAGAACTTCAAACTAAGATGAATATTTTTCTTAGCAACCCAATTAACTTTAGCACCTTTAATCTTCCTCTGCAAATCAAATAAATAATCTCTTACATCCTTTGGTAAATCTATTGCAATAAAAGTTCTCATAGAAAGAGTAAGTGTTAAGAAATATTTAAAACTAACTTAACTCAGCAACCAATTTAGCACCTAATTTAACAGTAATATCATTAATATCCTTTGAAGGACAAATCTCAACAATATCAGACATTAAATAATTTTTCATCTTTCTTAATCTTTGAACAAAATAAATCAACTCGCGAGAACTCAATCCTCCAGGTTCAATATATCCAGTCCCAGGTGCAAAAACAGGATCAACAGCATCAATATCAATAGACAAATAAAAACCAGGCCATTCCAAAGCAATATCAATTACAGTATCACAAACCCACTTTGCTCCAAATTCCATTACCTGTTTCATAGTAAATTGTTTTATCTTTTTCTGTTTCAAAAACTCAATCTCTTCTTTATACACACTTCTCAATCCAATCAAAATAACTTTAGATGGATCCAAATATCCTTCATTAATTAAAACTTTAAGATAATCTTCATGCGTAGGAGGACTAAAATTATTCTCACAATCAGGGTGTGCATCAAAAACCATAAATCCAGCTCCAGGATTCTTCTGAATAAAGGCCTTAAAACTTGCATAAGTTATAGAATGATCTCCACCGAGAATAACAGACTTATTGGGTAATTTCAAACAGGCATTATAGATCTTCTCATTAGTTTCAACTATATTACTATGATTAACTTCAACTTCAGCAACGTCATATGTAAGAGTTTTTCCTTCTTCAGAACAAGAAATATTTTCTAATTCCTTGACAATCAAATCAGGAGCCTTCTCGCTTCCATTTGCATGTCCTAAACCTCCACCTGAAAACCCAATCTTTAGTATATCCACAAAAACAAAGAAGTAAAAAAACTTAAAAACTTATCCGAAATACCATTAAAAATGGAATACTCAGATCTTACAATTGAATTAGGGAATTACGGGGGATATAGGGAAAAAATCCAAGGAAAAGGCAGAATAGAAACAACAATTAACAGTTTATTAAAATGTTGTCCTTTTGTTAAAGAATGTAATTTCCTCTTAATAGATAATGACTCAGAAGACGGTTCTGATAAATTCTTATTCTTACTCCCTTTTGGAACAAAAAAGCAACTTCCTAGAATTGCAAAGTGGGATGAACCAGAACCAGCTTCAAAAAATATTACAGCGGTACTGAAATGGACAGTAGAAAACACAAAAACAAAATATTTATGGAGAATAGAAAATGACTCTTATTTCTATAACTCTAATCCGTTCGTAGAAAAAGCAATAGAAGTACTGGAAAATAATCCAGACATACACATTATCCACTTAAGAAGATGGACTCCTATGGATATAAAAGACAGTGTGGGAATTGGGCAGTCACTAAACAGAATAAGTGAAATAAGAACAGCCCCATCAGGTTTTAAATTCTATATAATTGAAAAAAGAGAAGAAAAAAACATATGGATCCCATTAGGAAAAGAATTTTCAAAGAATTTTCAACCAGATAAAGAAAAAGGATATGGTAAATGTCCCTTAGGTGAAGAAGTCGGATGCATAAGAATGAGATCAGATGGTCAGTACGAAAGATTATTACCAGAAAAATGGGCCACTTATTCAAATCATGGCTTTATTGCAAAAACAGAAAGTTTCAAATTTATTTTTGAAAAATATAATCCTAAAACTGAAAAAGAATTGGCAGATTGTTTCAAAAAACATTTCAGAGCTGCAAAGCTGGATGAAGATGCTTTTATACAGTTTGGATGGAACGTCAGAATAAAGAAATTTACAGATAAAGAAGCACTTGAAACATTTGAATGGGCAAAAAAAAACAACCATGCTTCCTGTATAGATTTTGGTCTATTCTCTTTAGATAATAAAGAATATAAAACATTCAAAGAACTTTAACCAAACATCTCGCTAGGTACTTCGTCATACATACCGACTGTAACTTTACTAATTGCATCCAAGAAATCTTTAGTAGTAATTTCTGTTCTCTTCTCTCTGATTGCAAAGTATCCAGCTTCAGTACATACAGATTTAATATCAGCTCCAGAGAAATTTTCAGTTTCTGAAATAATCTTAGCAAAATCCAACTTCTTATTTAGCTTCATATTTCTACTATGGATCTTAAATATCTTTTCTCTTGCTTTAGTTTCTGGTAAAGGTATTTCAATTAACCTGTCAAATCTTCCTGGTCTTAAAATAGCCTGATCGAGTATATCAATTCTATTAGTAGCAGCAATTATTTTAACATTGTCTAATCCTTTAAACCCATCCATCTCAGTAAGCAATTGCATAAATGTTCTTTGAACTTCTCTTTCTCCTGAGGTTCCTAATTCAACTCTCTCAGCTGCAAGAGCATCTATCTCATCTATGAATACAATTGAAGGAGCTTTTTCTCTAGCTAATTGGAATATATCCTTAACTAATTTAGCACCTTCACCAATAAATTTCTGTACTAATTCAGAAGCAACTATTTCAATGAAAGTAGAATTTGTGCTTGTAGCTACAGCCTTAGCAAGTAATGTTTTCCCAGTTCCAGGAACCCCGTAAAGTAAAATTCCCTTTGGTGGGTCTATTCCAACCTCTTTAAACAACTCAGGATTAATCAAAGGTAATTCGACAACCTCTTTAATTTCCCTTATCTGATCCTCCAGTCCTCCTACATTTTCCCAAGGGAGATTTGGTTTCTCAATAATAACAAAATTTTCTACGCTAAAGGTTTTACTCTTATCCATTTTCTGTATAATCGTCAATGACTTTTGTTCAACAACAACATTATCACCTGACTCTAGATTTAGATTTCCAGCAATATTAACTAAAAAATTATTTCCATTAGGAACCCTTATTACTGCTTTATCCCCATCAATTACTCTCTTAACATCGCACACAAGTAATGGCAATTCTTTAAATTTATTTAGTTCAGTCTTCAAATAACCTAAGCTAGCCTTCAGTAACTGGTTCTCGTCAAATAAAGTAGAATTTACATCATATACTTTAGGTTGAGCTTCCTTTTCTCCCTCTGCTGGCTTAAAACCTAGTATACTCATGAATTATTTACTAGCAAGAAAGATTTAATAAGTCTTTCGGAAACACTAATTCATAAATTTTGTAGAAGGGATTCTCCCTTCAACCCTAAAAAGCGACGCAGTCTTCACTACTATCACTAAACAAATCTGTAGTTTTTTTCGCTTTTGCAGCATAAACACATATTAACTTTAAGGTCTTAGTACTCCCTATGAATGAAAAACTATTTCTCAAACTTTCAATAGCATCATTTATCATTGGAATGGTTGGTATAATCCTAGTCCAAGAATTCGTAGAAATAAAAAACACAAATACAGCAATAGGAGATAAAATCCAATTAGATGGTTACTTAAGTAAAATCTCTAAATTTGGAGGAGGATTCAGGCTTAATCTAAAGAATCAAGACAAAACAATCCTAATCTTCACAAAAGACAAATCATTAGGGTTAAATTATGGTGAAAAAATAAATATAGCTGGTACTTTAACAAAAAACAATGAAATCATAGCTGACAAAGTTGAATTGTACTCATTCTAGTGTGATTACAAAAGTTTGTCTTTTATTACGATAAAGTATTTAAATGACGTATGACACAAAAAGGTTATGGATCACATTACTAAATCTGCAGAAAGAATGGTATCTGCTTATGATGAAAACAAACTAATTAACAGTAAGTTCAGACAGGTTGTTCCAGCCTTAATTGACAAAGGATTGGACAAGTTAGATTTATCAATGTTTGATGAAGAGCAAAAAGAAGAATTGGTTAATGGTATAGCTGAAGAATACTTAAAGAGAGGCCAAGTATTTGATGCAATAAAAGTATTCACAAAAACAAACAATATCAAGAGATTAATTGAAATAGGTGATGAACATGCTAGGGTTGGTTTATTCAACTATGCTGTTGAAGCTTACAAATTAGCAAAAGACAGAAACAAACTTCTTAGTGTTGGTGAGAAATGTTTACAAGAGGGTCACATTAGTGAATCTATTGCCGCATTCAAAGCTGGTGGATTTGAAGACAGATTAAACACAGTAGGAGATTTCTGTTTAGAGAAAGATAAAATTGAATTAGCAATTGAAGTTTACAGTGCATTAGAAAATAAAGAGAAGCTAATTAAATTAGGTGATAGATGTTTAACAAAATCATTACACAAGTTAGCAGTACAGGCATATGAAATAGCACAAAGCAAAGATAAGTTAAATATGATTGGAGAAGAATTTATGAAAATGGGACTATTAGGAGATGCATTAAAAGTATTCATATCAGCAGAGAACACAGTAATGATTACATTTATCAGATCAAACTTTGAAGATTCCGCATTAAAGAGAAAGATTTACGTTTAAGAAATTCTAATTAGACTTAGGTAGAGTAACAAAAAACCTTATATAACTATTCTTATTAACTAATTCTATGAAATACGAAGAATTATTATCAGAAGCATTAAAGAAACTTCCAGAAAATACAGGGGTAAAAACAGCTAGGTTTGAAATTCCCAAAGTAAGGGGACACATTCAAGGGAACAAAACCATGATTACAAACTTCAACCAGATTGTTAGTTCATTTGGTTGTGACTCACAGCATTTCTTAAAATATTTATTAAGAGAATTAGCAACACCAGGGAAATTTGATGGAAAATTATTAGAATTGGGAAGAAAACTAAATTCCCTTTTTATTAATGGAAAAATAAAGCAATATGCAGAGGCATTTGTTTTATGTAAGACATGTGGAAAACCAGATACCAAGGTAATCAAGAAAGAAGGTGTAGATTACTTAAAATGTACTGCATGCGGTGCTCAACATCCAGTTAAATTATAATGTACATAAAAATTCACGGATCAGGAGAAAGCAGAGTAATTGCTATTTGTGATGAATCTCTGATAGGTAAAAAAATTTCTAACAAAGATATGGAAATAGAAGTCACAGAAAGGTTCTATAAAGGTAAAAAAATAAATAATAAAAACGTCAAAGAGATAATAAAAAAAGGAATAAACGTTAATCTAATTGGTAAAAAAACAGTTACATGTGCAATAGAAGAAGGCATAGTAAGTGCGGATAATATAATCTGGTTTGGACATCCCACATGTAATTATTACAGAGATTGAAAATGGAGAAACATAAAAATTATTTTGAGGCAACTATCCAATTGAGACCTTATAAAATTGAAGTAGATTCTTGGATAGAGAAGCAAATAAATAAAAGAGAAGATGTATTCATATCTAGAAAAGTTAAAGTTAAGGGTGGAATAGATATTTACCTTTCTTCACAAAGGTTTGCGAGAGCATTAGGAAACAAACTAAAGAAAGCATTCAAAGGTGAACTGAAAATGTCAAGAACATTATTCACACAAAACAGGATGACATCAAAGAGGGTATATAGAGTAACAGTTCTATTTAGGTTAAAAGAAGAAGAAAATTTCAATGATGATGCTGAAAACAACTAGTTTTATATATTTAACCTCTTTCTAAGTTTTATGGTTGAAGATAGTGAAGAATTTGGATTTGAAGAAGAACCTCTAAGAGAAGAATCTGAAGAATTAGTTAGAGTAAAACTTCCCAGAGACACTGAAACTATAGGTATAGTACAACAGAGATTAGGTGGTGGAAGAATGCGTGTTGCATGTATGGATGGAAAATCAAGAGTTTGCGTTGTTCCAGGAAGGTTAAAAAAACAGTTATGGGTAAGAGAAGAGGATGTCCTTATAATTAAACCATGGGCATTCGGTGGAGACCAAAAGGGAGAAGTAATCTACAAATATAGGAAAAGCCAGGTTCAATGGTTAAAAAGACATGGTCATTTAGACAAAGTTCAAACACCAAATGAGTTCTAATAAGCTTTAAATAAATTACTACTTCATTAATAATTATGACAAAAATCACTAAAGAAAAATTCAAGACTTATGGGGATGTATTTGACCAGCAAACATTAGGATATTTACATAAACTATACTCAAAAGGGATTGTAGTAGAACTAAAAAGCCCAATAGCAGTAGGGAAAGAATCAAACGTATTTACAGCAAAAGATAAGAATAATAAAACAGTGATCGTAAAAATTTACAGAGTGAATACTTGTGATTTCAATAAGATGTATAAATACATTAATGCAGACCCAAGATTTTTAGGGATGAAAAAACAGAAAAGAAAAATTATAGGTGCATGGGCAAAAAGAGAATATTCTAATTTAAAATTAGCAAAAGCAGCAGGAGTAAATGTTCCGAAAGCAATTACATTTATAGAAAACATTTTAGTTATGCAATATATTGGTAATAAAGAAGTAGCTAAACTATTAAAAATAAACCATCCTGAAAATCCAAAAGAGTTCGCGAAGGAATTAATAAATGATATAAAAAGAATGTACAAAGCTGGCTTAGTGCATGGTGACTTATCAGAGTTCAATATCCTGAACTACAAAGATAAACCAGTAATTATCGACTTGAGCCATGGTATGAAATTAAATTATCCAAACGTTGAAGAATACCTGGAAAGAGATATTATAAATACTTGTAATTTTTTCAATAAGTTAGGCTTAAATTTAGATAAAGATAAGATAATAAAGGAGATAAAGAATGGATGAGTTTTTCGATGTAGTAAGATTTCCAAAAGAAAGAATAGCAGTAGTTATTGGGGAGAAAGGGGAAACCAAAAAAAATCTAGAGAAAAAAATGGGAGTTAAACTAAATATAGACTCTGATGAAGCAGAAGTTGAAATTAAATCTCAAGATAGTGTTGCCTTGTTTGATGCTTCAAATGTTATAAAAGCTATTGCAAGAGGTTTCAATCCAAGAGTAGCTTTAAAATTAATAAAAGAAGATTACATATTAACATTGATGAATATAAATGATTACATCGGAAAATCAAAGAAAACTGTCGCGAGAATTAAAGCAAGAGTAATAGGTAGTGAAGGAAAATCCAGAAAGTATATTGAAAATCTTAGTAATACAAATATAGTGGTTTACGGAAAGACAATAGGAATAATAGGGGAAGTAGAAGAAGCAGAAGCAGCTAAAAAAGCAATAGAAGGATTATTGAAAGGAAGCAATCATTCAACAGTCTTCAAAATTCTTGAAGAACACAGAAGACAAATGAAGAAAGGATTATAATTTTTCTGCTAGTCTCAAAATTCTATCAATATGACCTTTATAGTAATAATGTACAAACTTTTCATATATCTTATGCTCCCCATAAGGTAATAATTTCCATTCAAATTCCCTGAACCTTTTATGTTTGACTAATTGAAATATAATATAATCTTTTTTTGTTCTTCCAAATTTATCAGCTTGCTTAATCTTTTCAAACATTTTAGAATATATTTTCTTTCCAGTTTTTGAGGCCCATACAACTTTAATTGTTCCTTTTTCTATTATCATAGTTATAAATCTTGGATAATAAGTTATTAAATCTTATGTTAGGTAAATTTATAAACAACATTCTATCTGTCCTCTAATTTGAATGGCAGAAAAAACAAAAGCACATGAGATGGCAGAGAAGCAGCGTGAAATTTCTGTTAGTGAATTCTTTTCAAAGAACAGACATCTTCTAGGTTTTGATAATCCCAGAAAAGCATTACTAATGGCAGTTAAAGAAGCTGTAGATAATTCTTTAGATGCATGTGAGGAAGCAAGAATAATCCCGGACATCTATGTAGAACTTCAACAATTAAAAGAAGATAGATTTAAAGTAATAGTAGAAGATAATGGTCCTGGGATTATCAAAGAGCAGATTCCAAGAATTTTTGGGAAATTATTATACGGATCAAAGTTCCATAGATTAAGATGTTCAAGAGGACAGCAAGGGATTGGTATCAGTGCAGTTCTGCTTTACGGTCAATTAACAACTGGAAAAGGTATGCTTATCACATCAAAGATAGGTCATAAACATCAGGCACATTATTATGAAATTCATATTGACACGCAAAAGAACGAACCTATAGTAGGTCAGGATAAAATAGTTGAGTGGAAAAAAGATCAGGGTACTAGAATAGAAGTAGAGTTGCAGGGTAGTTACCAAAAAGGGAAACAAAGTGTAGATGAATACATTAAAGAAATCGCATTAATCAATCCTCACGTACAAATAACTTACAAGACACCTGATAAAGAAACAATAAATTATATTCGAGCAGTAAATCAATTACCAAAAGAACCTAAAGAAATCAAACCTCACCCTTATGGTGTTGAATTAGGAATACTAATTCGTATGTTGCATTCAACATCATCAAGTACTGTTGCTGGTTTCTTGCAAAGTGACTTCTCAAGAATAAGTCAGCAATTAGCACATGATATCTGCGAAAAAGCAAAAATAAATCCACGTTCAAGACCAAGCACAATAGCAAGAGATGAAGCTGAAGCATTATATAATTCTATTCAGAACACAAAAATAATTGCTCCACCAACAGATTGTTTAAATCCTTTAGAAGAAGAAAATCTAATAAAAGGATTAAAAAAAGAAATTAATGCAGAATTCTATTGTGCAACTACGAGACCACCTTCAGTTTACAGGGGAATGCCGTTTACAATTGAGTGTGGAATGGCTTATGGTGGTTCTATAGAAAAAGATGATCATGTAAGGATAATGAGGTTTGCAAATAGGGTACCATTATTATACCAGCAGGGAGCTTGTGCAACAACAGAATCTATTACAGATACAGCATGGAAAAACTATGGTCTACAGCAAAGCAGAAATTCTATCCCTGTAGGACCTGTGCTTATAGTAGTCCACATGGTAAGTGTATGGGTACCATTTACATCAGAAGCCAAAGAAGCTATTGCTCATTATCCAGAAATAATAAAAGAAATAAAACTTGCTTTACAAGAATGTGGTAGAAAAGTATCTTCATACATAAGAAAAACAGTAAAAGCAAGAGAACAACAGGAAAGAGTAAACTTATTTGAAAAATACATTCCAGAGTTAGCAGGTTCATTAAGTTCATTATCAGGTGAAAATAAAGGAGTAATAGAAGAAGAATTAAATAAAGTATTTAAAAAGGGTATGAAAGATTTACTTGCAGGCATTAACGAAGCAAAAGAAACAAAAATTAAAGGAAAGAATATTGCATTTGGTGATAGACAGCAGACATTAGGGGAGATTGATTAAATGACAAAAAAAGTAAACATCAAAGAGAGCTTAAAAGAATTTGGTGCAGACATTATAAAACAAATAAAAAAAGGGAAAAATCCAGAAATAGCATTTCCTCTAAGGAACTTAAGTAATATTATATTTGACAAAAAAACAAAAACATTAAAGTTAGGTGATAAAACAGGGATAAGAAGTTTCTTCAATGTTTCACATGCAAAAAAATTCCTACAGACTGTAGAAGTTGCTAGTATAATCAAAAGAGAATTATTAGAATCTGGAAAACACGAACACCTGAGGGGAATTTTCTACATGACTAAACGTACTATCGCAGGAACCAACATCAACATTGTAGATGAACAGACAGAATCTGATAAAGCTATAGAAGATTTAGAGGTTATTACAGGATTATCAAGAGAACAATTACATGTTTCTGCAAATAAAATGGGGAGTATGGTTGGAAATATCATTTTAGAAGATTTAGGAGATACAATTGATTGTTCTAAATTAGGTCGTGGTGGTTACTCAATCCCATCTATAACTGACGAATTAACATTTAAAAAAGTTAGTGCTAAATTCATTCTTTACATGGAGAAAGCATCAACATTTGAAAGGTTAGTAGAAGATAAATTCTGGGCTAAGAATAATGCAATTCTAATAACATCACAAGGCCAGACTACAAGAGGAATAAGAAGATTATTACAAAGGTTATCAGATGAGAAAGACTTACCTATTTACGTATTAGTTGATCAAGATCCTTGGGGAGTCTATATTTACTCAGTAATAAAATATGGTTCAATTGCATTAGCACATGCATCAGAAAGACTCACAATTCCAAATGTAAAATTCTTGGGTATAAGTTGTGATGATATAATTAAGTATGATCTAAAAAAACAATTTATTAAATTTACAGACCAAGACAAAACAAGATTAAAACAAATCTCTGAGTATGATTGGTTTAAGGATAATAAAGAATGGCAAAGACAATTTAAGATGATGAAAGAAAATGGTGCCAAAGTAGAAATCCAGGCTCTAAGTGCTAAAGGAGTTAGTTTTATCTCAGAAAAATATTTACCTGAAAAAATAAAAAATAAAGATTTCTTAGAATAAAAGTAACATTTATATATGACTAATCCTAAAAACAAGATATGGGTGAAGCAGTTTTAACTCAACCAATATCATTAGGAGAAAAAGCAAGAAGAGGTTTATGGTGGAGATTTCTAAATTTATTTAGTGGAAAAAAACCAGAGTTACCAACAACAGTTCAGAGTGAAGAGAAAAAAACACCAGAAGTACCAAGCAGATCAAGACAATCAGAAGGTGCATTTCCTAAAGTAGCAGAAGATGGATCTACACAAGCAATGCAAATTGAAGAACAACCAGTTGCAGCAAAAAAAATTGATTTTGATTTTATAAGCCAGGCAATGAAAGGAGAAGGCTCAATAACATACGAAAGAAGAAAAAGGGATGACCCCACAACAGCAATAGGAATGTTTAGCTACAGTTTACTAATTACAACAAGTACAAAAGATAAAAAAATAAAGGAATTAATGCCTGCCAAAGGTTCAAAAGAACCATTAACTATGAAACAGGCAAGAGCAAGTAGTAAAGCACCAACTCATTTCTTAATTAAACCAAATGAACCAAAAACATTATTCATATTCGGAACAAATCCTACAGCAGATGTAATCTTTAGAGGCGTAGGCTCAGCATCAATAGGTGATTTCTCTGCAGATCTTTGGGCGGGAGTGAATGACAGAGGAGAACTAGAATATTTCTTCAGAGTTCACGAACCATCTTGGTGTTATGATGAAGCAACTCAAAGGTGTTTAACACAAGATGAATCAATACCAATAATCCCAGGTCAAATGACAGAGTTTTGGGTTGGGAGAGTTGGAGTAGGTGATGATCTCACACCAGCATTTAGTATGCATATTAAGATTCAAGAACAGTAAGCTTTTTAAGTTCTTTATTTTGTCTTATTTATTAAGTCCCCGTAGCTTAGCGGTGGAGTGTTCGGCTGTTAACCGAAAGGTCAGGAGTTCGAATCTCCTCGGGGACGTAAAGGGCCTGTGGCATAGTCTGGCTGGCGCACTCGACTGATAAATCATATTTTAGATATCGAGAGGTCGGGAGTTCAAATCTCCTCAGGCCCATCAAAAAAATAAGGGTATCAAAAGGTCTAGATTATTTCTTTATTGATACATAAATACTAAATCTAGGATACTTATTATAAACTTCATATCCTTTAGGATTATATTTTTTAAAATCAGGAACAGGTTTACAATCAATAAAATCAACTAATTCAAATCCATTTTTTCTTAGTTCTTTTAATTGGGTTCTAAAAGTTTTAATATATGTTTTCATCATCATTCCAGGGAGCATTTCCCATTCTACGAGTCTGTCATCCCAAGCTCTTCCTAGAGTAATTATTTTTCCATTTTTTTTATCAATAAATTCCCCTATTCCCTTTATTTTAATTTCATTATCCTCATAAACCTCTCTTGTAGAAGCAAAATTACTTTCATTAGAATAATAAAATAGTCCATCTTTTTTAAGAACTCGATTAACCTCTTTGAAAACATCTTGAAGGTTCTCAATATAATCTATAGAAAGACTTGCAGTAACTATATCAAAAAAAGAATTATCATAAGGGAGTTTAGTCATCGAACCAATTTTAAATTCAGCAGTTGGACAATTTTTCCTAGCCAATTCAATCATTGTTTCGCTTAAATCAAGGCCTGAACATTTTGCACCTTTTTTCAAATAATGCTTTATATGAATTCCTGCGCCACATCCAATATCAAGAAGAGTTTTCCCTTTAATATCTCCAACTGCTTGGACCATAGATGGAACTTCAATAAAATCATTATAAAGTCTACTTTCTTGTTTTTCTTCTCTTGTTTTTTGATATTCCTTACCATAATGGTTATACAATTTTTTGGTATATTCAACAATATCCATAATTAATTTGAAAATAATATAAATTTAAATATGTATCTAAAGCTTTATCAAAAATTAAAAGTAATGTAAATAAGAAATACGACTCTTATAACTAGAATTAAATAAAAAATCACTTCGCAAGATTTAAATAGGAGTAATCTAAAAAATATATCATAATATTTTTAATAAAAGGGAGGTGATAGTAAAATTGGCAAAACGAAGAGCAGCAGCTCCTGCAATAGCTAGAGGTTCAATGCCCGGTAGAAAAAGTCAAGGTTGGATGGTATTCTATGGTGTTGTATCAATTGTTCTCGGTGTAGTGTTATGGAGAGGACTTCTTTCACTAGAAGAAACAATTGCATTACTTTTAGTACTAGTAGGACTAAAGAAAATTTTCTGTGGTTGTCAGTAAATTTCTTTCTTTTTTTATTTTAAAGAATTTTTAATTCTTCTAAAATAGATTTTTCCTGTAGGGGGCTCTTTTTCAATCTTCTATATTGTTCTGCTATTATTCTTCTACTTGTATTCATTAAACCTTTATCATCAACACCCAACCCTAACCTATAAACAGTTTCACTTAAAGCAACTAAGGCGGGATAATTCCAT
>CAZTRI010000008.1:0-11262 GCA_964616675.1 Candidatus Woesearchaeota archaeon | reverse complement strand
TAAAATATTTCCTAAATCATAAATCATTTTTACCCACATAAATGTATTTGCTGCTGCTAATGCTGATTGACCTGTTGTCATTGTTGCTTGTTTGGAGGCTTCACTGGCAGCTTTATCTAGAACTTTTGTTTTTAATACACCTACTGCAAGAGGTGTACTAGTATCTACATTAAATGTTTTTGCTGTTTCCAGTAAATTAGTCTTTAAACATTTTGATAAAAGATCTGGACTTGTATGAGGGAATTTAGTTAAAATTTCTTTTTGAATTTGTTCTTCTGTTTTTTTTGTTACTGTTTCTATTCCTAATTCTTTCGCTTTTGTTGTCAAAGCTTCACCAGATAGAGATGATACACTTGATTTTGCTTTATCTATAGCAAGGTTTTTCACTAGAGCTTCTTTTGTTAATTCTTTTCCACCGACAGCCTCTAATAAAGTTTCATCAGCAAACTGTTTGTAAATAACATTCACTAAAGCACCCAATGGTGTTGTCTGTGCTGCAAATACTCCAGCCTGTAATGCAGGTCCAGCTGTAAACAATCCAGCACCAAATATACCAACGCTACCAATAGCAGCTAAAAATCCTCCTGAAACAATATTTCTAGATTCAGCACCTTCAATAGGTCTGTCTCTCCAGAAAAACCTTGATAAAAATCCATTTTCCTTTCCTGCTTTCTTAGAAGTATCAAAGAACTTAGAACCTTTTGCCCAATCTAATTTATACTTACTAAACTTTCCAGGCAATTCCCCTAACTTACCTAACTTCTCAAACTCAACACTCTTAAATTCACCACCAAAATTTTCTGTACTAATAAAACCTTTTCTAGATTCAACACCTAAATAATTAACATTTGCACCGCAATCTCCAGCACTTCTACAAAAATTATTTCCAGCCTGAAGAAATTCTTCTGTAAGACAATCTCCACCATGAATTATTTCCCAACTATCTTGAGACATTGAAACACCAACGTAAGTTCCTGATGCTATTGCAGCAGCACCAATAGCAAACCATGCAGCACCACCAGTAAAGAATCCAGCAGCCACACCTACAACAGTACCAAGAATCCAACTTGCAGCTTTATTTGAATCACTATCAGGTTCACAAGTTCCTAATAATTTATTCCAACCACCGCAATGTAATAATACAGGACAATTCAATGAAGCTTGAGAACATCTGTCTGCACCTTCATTCTCCCAAAACTTAAATCCAGGACTTACTTTAGGTAAACACTTGCTTCCTGTCCAAGAACAGTCTCTTTTATCACGAGCTGAACAACATTCCTGGTCTGCTTCCAATGCTTTCTTGTAATCATCAGAGTTCTGCTTAAATGAATTTGCAGTATTACATGAACTTACACAATCACTAACCCTGTTTTCCAAACACGCAGCAGTAGTATAATCACCAAAATCTGTTTTCATAGTTCCATCTAAACAAAGTTCTTGACGAAAATCCTTGCAAGGTTCAATGAGTTCTTTTCCGTTAATACAAACAGAATTATAATATCTTGAACCAACAGGATCATGATTAGGACCTGGCTTGTTAAAATCCTGATCTGCAGTATCGTAAACACACCAGGATTCACCATTATCAATTACATTTCCTTTAACTAATTCTGATTTAGGAGTTCCCTGATATCCTTCCAGTTCAATAGAAAATTTCTTTTTACCAATTGAACAATCAACAGACTCACAAGTAAATTCATTATTCTTATCAGTATCACCACAAATAGAACCTTCAAAGTAATTACATTTTTCTTTTGCTCCTTCTGGATTTCCACAACTATCCATCCAAAAAACAGAATCATCAAAATCGACACATCCTGTATCTTTAGCATTGCCTCTTCCGCCTAATGCAGGATTCGCTGCTACACACTGTACTCCTGGAATCTTGCTACAGAATTGTCCTGCAAAAAATTCACTATTACAATTTCCTCTTGTTGTAAATGAACCAGATTTATCAGCAACACAGCATCCTCTTTCAGTTGACTTTGCAAGCTTGATACATTCAGATTCAGATTCAATAGGTCTGAAATCCATTTCTAATTCTGGAAATTTACTTATTGTGTTTCTACATTTTGATTCAGTTACGAATTCAGCCTGTGAACCAATCAAGCAGCATCCACTCTTACATTCTGGAACCTGGTCTATTGGAGAATTAACAAATCTTCCGTTAAAATCTTTTTCACATTTTGCAGCAGGCATTGTTGAATAACATAATCCTGTATTCTGAGTATCAACACACGTTCCTGTCTGGCAAAAAGTCGTCTGTTCACATGAAGTCGGTGCTGATAACATTCCCTGTTTACATTCTGTATTATCTGCATACTTGCAAAACTCACCATCATTTGTTTCCTGACAACATACCTGTGCAGCTTCAACATTAGGAGAAATTAAAAGTGCAAATACAATAGAAGATGTGACTATAAGAAATATATTAAATAAAGATATTACTCTATAAACGAAATCCTCTTTTTTCCTTACCATAACTATTAAATTTTAGCTTAATAGTGTTTATAAAATTTTGGGTTGAAGGGCGAAGCCTTTCTACAAAGATGTAGTTAAGATTGATAAAATATCTAAGCTGCTTCTTCAAATCCTTCTGGTTTAGGCAATGATCCATAAACCTTTGGAACTTGTATCTTACATTGGTTTAGAAAATCCATATAGGCTCTACCTTCAATATTTAATTCTGCATAATAAGTATCTTTTTCTAATCTTGCTCTAAAATCAGCTTCGCCTTTTCTGCTTTTATAAGAGTATCCTCTTCCTTTATGGAATTTCCCTTCTACTTCTTCAAATCCTTCAAAGGCGATACCTTCCTTTTTTTTAGTGCCGAAAACATTATTAAGAATTGCTTCCAATCTCTCTACTTCTTCTAAATCTAATCTTTTAAACTTTAATGTTTCCATATATTATATAAGGCAAATAAATATTTAAAATTTTGGGTTGAAGGGCGGAGCCTTTCTACAAAGATGTAGTTAAGATTTTAATAATTTTAGAATGTGACTTCCTACTTGAAGCAACTAAACCATTTAAATGCCTTACTTCTTTTTTATTATATATTAATTTATTACCTAACATATCTGTAATTTTTCCCCCTCCTTCTGTTAAAATAATTTCTGATCCGCAAGTATCCCATTCAGATGCTTTTTGAGTATTATTGACATAAATGTCGTATTTTCCACTTGCAATAAGACCTACTCTAAGACCAAGACTTCCCTGCTTTATAATTTTTTTCACTCCTAATTTTTTACCAACCTCTATAGTAGACGGATCAATTCTACTCAACACTAATGTCATCTCTTTAATATTTTTCTTTTCTCTAACATGAATTTGTTTTACTTTATTTCCAATCTTTATATATGCCCCTTTCTTGATTTCAGCAAAATATAATAAATTTTTTATTGGATCATAAACAACACCTAGAACTGGTTTTCCTTTTACAGCAAGCCCTATGATTATAGAAAATTCTCCTGTTTTATTAATGAAACCTCTTGTCCCATCAATAGGATCCACTAACCATACTTTATCATCTTTTAATCTTGAGAGATTATCTACTGATTCTTCTCCTAGAATTGGATAAGCATATCTTTTCTTTAATTCATTTGTTATAAATTTCTCTACTGCTATATCAGCTTCAGTAACTGGTGTCTTGTTTGCTTTTTCTTTTATTAAATATTTCCCATTATAGTACTTTAAAGCAATATCTCCTGCTTTTCTGGCTATATCAAGAATGTCTATTAATTCTTTACTAAATTTATTTTTCATTCTGGTTTCACATATATTGCTGAGAGTGATGTAAAAAAATCTTTGATTCTTTCTAATGTTCCAAGCAGATAAAATAGGATCATGGTTTCTTCAGAGGATTTATAAATCTCTTTGCTATATTTCTCATTAATATTCTTTATTTTCTCATTTAATTCTGTCATTTTATCAAATCCAAAATTAAAATATAGTGAATAGGAATCCTTTAAACATTCATGAACATTTTCTGAGAGTAAATATAAATTATTATCAATTTTCTTTGTTTTTCCTTTCATTAAATTACAGATATATTTATACTGGTCTGCTAACTTTTCTAAGTTCCATACTACAGTAAAGTGGAATGGCATAATCTCGCTAGAAGCATATAATGATTTACATAAAATTCTTTCACAAAAATTAGTTAATTTATTATTCTCCATTTCAATATCAAGAATACCCTTTATATCTTTAAAATTTCCTTCTTTAATTTTTTTAGTTGTTTCTTCTGATATTTTTATTGTTATTAGGAATGCACGCCTTAATATATTTTCAAAATCCGTTTCATGATCTTGATACATATTTTTGTATAATACTTTCTTAGAAGTCTGCTCTGAGACTATAAACCCAAGCATTACATCTTTAACCAAATTATTTATTTCTTCAATCTGTTCTTTTGTTCCACCAATAACTTCTATTTCATCAAATCCACGTCTATGAAGAGAAGACAAAATTAACCTTGAGACTCTCCGGCTCACACCCTCTAAATTTATTTTTGCCTTTTTAACTGATGAATCTCCTGCTATTTTAATAACAATTTCATTAGCTTTTTCTATAAGTTCAATTTCATCTCCTTTCTTTATACCAAACTTTTTTACCCACATTTGAGGCAGAGAAACTACAGAGGTTTTTCCTGCAAGCTGAATAACCTTTCTTTTCATGTTTTTATATTAATTTATTACTAGATATAAGTGTTTTGATACTATACTGGTTAATTTTAAATACCTATAGGATAATTGTTTATATATGGTTAAAGGATTTATTATAGATCCAACTTACAGAATTGTTGGTGATAAGGCATTTGTGATGTTATTTGGTAAACTTGAGAATGGAGAAAGCTTTGTAACTATTAATGAATTCAAACCTTATTTTTATATTAGAAAAGATGACTTAGATAAAGCAAAAAAGACTAAAGATGAGTTTGATGTTGAAGAAATAAAATTTAAAAATTTTGATAATGAAGAAGTTGTTAAGATAATTGTTAATACTCCTGCTGATGTTCCGAAACTAAGAGATAAATTTAAAGATAAAAAAATAGAATGTTATGAAGCTGATATAAGATTTCCTTACAGATTCCTTATTGATAATGAGATACACGGATGTGTTGAAATAAAAGGAGATTATGAGAGCAATGATCAGGTTGATAGAGTTTTTAAGGATCCAGAAATAAAACCTACATCTTACAACCCCAAACTAAATGTTCTTTCTTTTGATATCGAGACTGATTTAACTGGAGAGACAATATTTTGTATTAGTATTTATACAGAGAAATTCAAAAAAGTATTTATTATTTCTAACAAGAAACTTAAGAATGCTGAAAATTGTAAAGATGAAGAAGAATTATTAGAAAAGTTTAAAGAAAAAGTTATTGAATTAGATCCAGATGTAATCACAGGATGGAATTTTATTGATTTTGATTTTAATGTTTTACAGAAAAAATTCAGACAGTATAGGATTCCTTTTGTTTTAGGAAGGGATAATTCAAATGTCAGACTGAGAATAACTCAGGGATTTATGTCTGATTCTAAAGCTGAGGTTGTCGGAAGAGCTGTTCTTGATGGAATGCATTTATTAAGAAATTCTTTTATTAGTATCGCAGACCATAAACTTGAAACTGCAGGACAGAAATATTTAGGTTTGGGAAAATTACTTACTGGAGAAAATAGATGCTATGAAATAAATGATTTGTTTAAGAAAGACCAACAGAAATTAGTTGATTATAATTTAAGAGATGCTGAACTTGTTTATAAAATATTAGAAAGTTCTAAGATTTTAGAATTAACAATTAAGAGATCAATGATTACTGGTTTACCTCTTGATAGAGTTTCAGGTTCTATTGCTGCTTTTGATTTTCTTTATATTAAAGAAGCTAGAAATAGAAAAATAGTCTGCCCTTCTGGGAAATTTGAAGAAAGAGGAACAAGAACTCTTGGAGGTTATGTAAAAGAACCTGTCCCTGGAATTTATGATTATATCTGCGTTCTAGATTTTAAATCATTGTACCCTTCAATGATGAGGACTTTTAATATAGATCCTTATTCTTTTGTTGATAACTGTAAAGGAAAAGATCTTATAAAAGCACCTAACGGAGCTTGTTTTAAAAACCAAGATGGAATACTGCCTTCACTTTTGAAAAAAATATGGGAAGAAAGAGATATTGCAAGAAAGAAAAAAGATGAACTTACAAGATATGCACTAAAAATACAATTGAATTCAATGTATGGAGTTTTAGCTTCACCTAACTGCAGGTTTTATAATACTAAGATTGCCAATGCTATTACACATTTCGGACATCATCTTTTGAAATTCACACATAAATTAATTGAAGAGAAGGGCTATAAAGTAATCTATGGTGATACAGACTCAAATTTTGTTGTTAGTAATGCAAAGAACCTAAAAGAAGCTGAAAAGATAGGTGAGGAACTACAGAATTTTGTAAATGAATACTATAAAAAACATATAAAGAAAGAATATAACAGGGAGTCGGTATTAGAATTGGAATTTGAAAAATGCTATTCCACTTTCTTTATGCCTAAATTAAGAAATGGAGAAGGTGGTGCTAAGAAAAGATATGCTGGATTATTAAAAGATGATAAAATTGAGTTTGTTGGACTTGAAATAAAAAGAGGAGACTGGACTGATGTTGCAAAGAAATTCCAGTATGAATTATTTGATAAAGTATTCCACAAGCAAGAAGTTCATAAATTCATTAGAGATTTTGTGCAGAAACTAAGAGCAGGGAAATTTGACAAAGATCTTGTATATAAAAAACAAATAAGAAAAGAACTAAAGGATTATACTATGCTTCCACCACACGTTAAAGCTGCAAAAAAGATGCAGAATATTGAATCAAATTTGATTGAGTATATAATAACTACTGATGGACCTGAACCAATAGAGAACATTAAACATAAGATAGATTATGAACATTATGTTAAAAAACAGATTAAGCCTCTTGCTGATTCTGTTTTAGTATTTTTTAATACTTCTTTTGATGATATGATGAAAGAATCTAAACAGAATAAACTGTTTGATTATTAGGTAAATTTAAATATTTAAGGATTATTTCCTTTTTATGGACTTGCCTTGGGGAGATGAAAAATCAGTAATGTTTGTAACTAATGTAGGACTTGTTACTTCTAAAGGACCTCATGGAGATAATATAATGGCATGTGAGTGGACTCATCATGTTTCTTATTCTCCGGGATTGATTGCAATAAGTGTAGGTAAAGGAAAAGCAACTTGGGAAAATATAAATTCTTCAAAGGAATTTGGAGTCAGCCTTGCTTCTATCGACCAATCTGTTTTGGCAAGCGTATCTGGCGGAAGTACAGGAAAAAGTGTGGATAAAATAGCTGTTCTTAAAGATTTAGGATTTGAATTTTATAAAGCAAAGAAAATAAAAACTTTAATGGTTAAAGATGCTTCTGTAAATATAGAATGTAAAGTAGTTAATATTGTTGATTCTGGAGATCATACTTTATTTATAGGAGAAGTCCTTGATGCTAAAAAGAATGAGAAAGAACCTTTGGTTTATCATGGATTAAAATATTTTAAATTGGGAGAAAATATTTCTAAACCACCTCAAGACAAATTAGATAAAATCAAGAAATTAGTTGAAAAACATCCTAAACATTGAACTTATTTTATATTCTACCACAATAAAATTTAAAAAGGATTATAAGTAGTTTATTTAAGCGATGAAAGAGGAGATAAAGTTAGATTCTGTACAAGACCTGACAGAACCAAAGGTAGCTCAAGAAACAGCGCTTTCTTATGATGATGTTCTTCTAGTCCCTCAAAAATCAGAGGTTTACTCCAGAAAAGATGTGGACACTTCAACTTTCCTTACAAAAAAAATCAAACTTAATATACCTATTATTTCTGCAAATATGGATACTATTACTGAACACCAAATGGCTATTGCTTTAGCAAGAGAAGGTGGAATTGGAATAATACATCGATTTTTGACAATCGAACAGCAAGTGAATGAAATACTTAAAGTTAAAAGAAGTGAGAGTATTATTATTGAAAGGCCTTATACCTTAAATGAAAATCAGACATTAAGAGACGCTAAACAATTAATGAAAGATAAAAATGTAAGTGGGTTGTTAATTACTGATAAATATGAAAGGTTGAAAGGAATTCTTACTACAAGAGATATAAGGTTTGAAGATAATGATAATGTTATTGTTGAAGAGCTTATGACTAAAGATGTTGTTGTCGCTCCTGTTGGGACTGGAATTGATGGTGCTAAAGAACTAATTAAAAAATACAAAGTAGAAAAAATACCTATTGTTGATGAGGAAGGGAATATATTTGGATTAATTACTTCTAAAGATATACAAAAGAGAAGTATGTATCCTAATGCTGCAAAAGATAAAAAAGGAAGATTATTAGTTGGAGCTGCAATTGGGGTTAAAGGTGATTATCTACAAAGAGCTAAAGAACTTATTGATGCTAAATGTGATGTTCTGGTAATTGATATAGCTCATGGCCATAGCCAAAGTGTGATAGATACAATTAAAATATTAAGAAAAGAATTTGGAGATATACAGATTATTGCAGGTAATGTTGCTACTGCTACAGCTACTGAAGATTTAATTTCCGCTGGCGCTGATGCTATCAAAGTAGGTGTTGGACCTGGTGCTGTTTGTTCAACCCGTATTATAACTGGTGCAGGTGTTCCACAGTTTAGTGCAGTATTAGATTGTTCAAGAGTTGGAAATCAATATGATATCCCTATTATAGCTGATGGAGGAATAAAAGTTTCTGGAGATTTGACTAAGGCAATCGGTGCTGGTGCTTCTTCTCTAATGTTAGGTAATCTTTTAGCAGGCACTGAAGAAAGTCCTGGCAGGTTGATATTTAAAAATGGAAAGAGATATAAAATTTATAGGGGTATGGCTGGATATGGTGCTGCAGATGGAAGAAAAGAAAAAGAAACTGGAAAAGAATCTGATTTAAGTGAAGTAGTACCTGAAGGCGTAGAAGGTGTGAAAGAATATAAAGGATATGTCCAAGAAGTACTTTTTCAACTTGTTGGTGGATTAAGATCCGGAATGAGCTATTGCGGTGCAACTACAATAGAAGAACTAAGGAAAAAAGCAAAATTCGTTAAAATAACTTCGGCTGGAATGAGAGAATCTAAACCTCATGACCTAGATGTCCTTTAAACCAAATTTTTATAAATTTGATATCTTATCTAATTATATGGAACATGAGGAAATTGTTAATAACATATGGGGGCATTTGGCAGATATATCTAACAAATGCTATGCATGGAAACACCATGTAATGCAGGAAGTTATGTTGGAACTTTCTAATAAAAAAGAACCCGGGAATGTAGTTAAGACTTTACTTAATCATAATATCATAGATAGCAAAGGAAAATTGACTGCTGATTTTAAATATTTAAGTGTTGAAGATACAGAAGATTTTGAAAAGTCTGTAAAAGAATTAATACATTTAGGAACTGTAAGTGAAATAAGAAGCAAAAGATTAGAACAGAAAGATTTTGATCCTGGGATATTTGGGATTGTAAAAAGATTATCTAAAATGAGTTTTGTTAATGCTGTAAATAAATGTTGTAGCGGGCATGCAAACGAGAATGGATTAATAGTTCTTATTTTTAATGTTGATAATCCTAAGGCTAAACTATTTCATAATAAATTAGTGGAAGTTGACAGGAGCAATGATTATTATAGAGTTAAGGTTGAATTAGATGAGAAATATTATAAAAAACCAAAATTGTTTATCTTAAAGAAAAATTTAACTGATTTTGATGAGATTACTAAAGCTTATTCTACAAATGAGAAACTAACTGTTGAATACCACGCTATTCTTGAGAAGAAAAAAGAAGTGAAGAACGAAGAATTAGATAAGAAGTTTCAGAATGATGCACTTGCGAGATTCTGGGAAGCTGTCTCAAGAGTAATTAATGAATTTGAATACAGTCCTATTCAAGAGAAATTAGATGCTGAAATGTTTAATGTTAAAAATCATTAGACACCTAATAAATCTGCTAATTCATAGAAGTCTCTTACTGTAAATTTTTCACCCTGGTTTTCATAGGGATGTTCTCCTCTGTCCATTCTTACTGGTAATAATCCTGCATTATTTGCTGCCTGCATATCTTCATCACCATTCCCAACTAATATTGTTCTTCTTTGAACTGCACCAATCCTTTCAAGAACGTGCAATACTGATCTTGGATCTGGTTTTGGTTTGAAACCTGCATATTCATGAGCTGAAAAGACATCACCGTTAAAGTATGGACTAAATATAGGGGCTTCTGCTTGAGCAACTTCAGGAGGCGCATTTGTAAGAATAGCTATTCTTTTTTTTGCTTTGACTAAACGCTCTAAAGCGACATTATCTGGATATGGTTTTGATGTAGTCTTTCTTATTTCTCCATCATCCATCACAGTCTTAAAAGCAGGATAATAAATATCAAAATTAACACCAAATCTTTCTTCTACAATTTTAAATCTTCTGGGACTCCACCATAATAACCTACAAGTTTCTAAATCTGGTGCAGGTAAACCTAATGAAGCAAATATTCTTGCATGTGCCTCTAAAATAAAATCATCTGGGTTATGAATTCCTGTTCCATTTGCATCAAAGATAATTGTATCTATACCTATTAAAGACATATTTTTAGTAATTTTAGGAACTATAAAAAGGTTTATATAATAAAGTTCTTGACAGATTTTATATACGCGAGGGTGCCAGAGTCATCCTTTATTAAAAAAGGACTCTAGTGGAAAATGGGCAGGACTTAAGCACAAATCTTTCCAAGATTGCTACATTAAAGGAAAGCAATGTTGAGAAATCCTGTGGCTTAGTGCCTACGCAGGTTCAAATCCTGTCCCTCGCACTTATACTTCATAATGAAAATAATAAAAAGGATGTTACTTATTTTTGCAGCTGTTTTAGTATTTACTTTCTTTGACTATCTTGTTCATTCAAGCAGCGATTATTTAGCTGTTCCTTCTTACTATTTTAAAAATAAAATTATTTATGGTACTTTATTTGCTTGTGTTTCTTCATTAATATTTAGAAAATTGGAGATGAAAAAACAAGCTTTCTTTATAACTTTAGTAACGGTGGGTTTATTACAAATTAATTATGCTATTCAAGGTTATCCTTTATTATTTCATTTAATTGTAGTTTTCGAACATTTCTTCTTTATGTATTTTGCAACCTACTTTGCTTTGAAAATTCTTAAGAAGATAGAAAGAT
>CAZTRI010000007.1:0-14335 GCA_964616675.1 Candidatus Woesearchaeota archaeon | reverse complement strand
GGACCACCACTTGTGTTAACACCTCTTCCTGTGAAGTTGTTCCATGCTAAACCATTCAAGTTGTCATCTAGACTATCAACAGCAGCTTCACTACCACCTGAGTAAGTATGACCACTTGCATTTGTCGGTATTTGAGGTATATTCCATGTAACATCTACTGGAATTATTGTATCTCTGTATTGTACAGTAAATGCACTTGCCAACAATGAATCTGTCCAGTTTTCTGTACCAGTTCTTGAGCCACACAATATTGACTTTGATCCGTCCTGCTGCTCTCTAAAGAACATAAGAGCACCGTTAGATCTGTTTACTGCCAACTGGATTGTGTCTGTATTCACCAATGTTGGATCTGTCCCGGATGTTTGACATTGGAATCCGTTATCATTTGATCCTTTTGCTCTTAATTCTAGAACCCTTTCTGATGTTACATTCTTTATATTAACGTCTGCATCGTTTGGACTCCAGTACAAGTCATCTGAGACTCCACCAATTATTTCATAATCTTGGTAGTCATCAATCTGTATGCTGTCAAATTCTATACATGCGTAATCAAATGGTAGACATACTGATTCTCCTTCGTATAATGGATGTTCATACAATGGGTTATCTGTCTCTTCTGGGAAATCCAAGTCTAGACTCCATTTTATACCTAATACTGGGCTTGCCAAAGTCAAGTTTGCTAGATGCCATATCCATGCTGGATCATCTTTATCTTCACCAATGAATTCATCTCCATCATTGAAGGTCTCTCTTGCTTTTTCTCCAACAAATAATGTAGCTGAATCAAACTCTACTCCTTCATCACTACTTATATCTTCAATTCTTATTTCCAACCCGTTTATTCTTTTGTCATCGTTTTGGGAAATTACTTCTCTTACCCCATCGACACTGATTGTAGCTGCAGAACTTGCTGTTTGAACTAAACAGACTTCTTTTCCATCTACTACAACACAGTCTCCTGCATTCAAGTAGAATTTCTGTCCTACATTCATGATTACCCTTGTGTCATCTGTTGCAGTTCCTGTACGTGCTCCTTCTAATTCAAACAACTTTCCTAAGAATTCTATCTGAATTGGCTCATTGTTTGTTGCGTTTGAAATAAAGTTTCCTTGTTTCAATGTATCTTCAAACACGAAGTAGTATCCCCAAGAATTCTTTACCATTGGAACAAATATTCTTTCTGCAAAGTCATCTTCTACGTTTGGAGCTGTTAGTCCTGTATGAGCTCTTAAAACGTTTCCAGTAATTCCTATACCAGAAAACCTAATCTCATCTCTTACATCATAGTCATCATCTACTGCTCCTATATCAATATCTAATGTTGTATCTAGGAATCCTTCCATATCATTTGAATCTACTACTGCACCGAAACCATCGTTTGTATCGTTAAAATCTGCCGTCAATGGTAGATCTTCAAACTTCTGGTATTTACCACCAGTTGGCTGTGCTGTCTTTGGTGCTGCAGCTTTCATCTTTCCTGAACTTGCTGCCATTTTACTTGTAGGAAGTCCCATGAAAATATCACTTACTGCATCACTATCATCTGATGATGCGCCACTTCCAACTACAAATACTGTGTCTTTTCCACCAAAAGGTGATGGATAATCGCTTAAATCAGCTGCCAATGCACCACTTAATGTAGCTCCTAGCATTGCAACTGTTGTTCCGAGAACTCCTATGTGTCTCAATGTTTTTTTTAGTTTTTCTTGCATTCTTATATGCACCTCCGTAATTATAACTAAGATATGTTAATTTATATGCCATTTATAAAACTATCTGTCTTTTTGTTAAATCAAAAAGAGAATTCTTCATAATTCTTTATAATTAAGCCCTAATTCATTAAAATCTATTTTTATGCAAAACAATGCCAGTTGTTACTTATTAGAGGTATGTTGTGTTTTTACTCCTTACCGCACAACATAAAATAAGATTCAATTATTGTACCTTTATCTGAAAAAGTATATGCTGGTGAAGCAATACCTGTATTGTTACAATTGTCTATTTTTATTATTTCTTCATCCCCCTTTTTAACGTAAAAGGAATGCTTATAATCAAGAGTTAAATCAATTATAGGCACTAGCTGATCTTCAATATATTTGCATGAATCTTGTTCATTACAAACAGGTTCTTTATTACCACAGAGTATTAAAGAATCTTTTATTGTAACTGTGTTGTCACAAACCCTTAGGTTCATTATAGCATTAATTAGATTTGTTGCCTGGATGTTCTGTCTTGAGGTTTGATCAACTGGTTTTTTCGCTAGCACAACAAACTTTACGTAAAACATTGCTGCCATTATGATTAAAATAACTACAATCAGTAAACCCATTATCTCAATCTGACCTTTTTTCATAATGCAAACGCCTCCAATCTTAGTTCTCCTATTCCATAACTTTCTGTTTGAGGATAATAAATTGAAATAGGTGTTCTTAATATAATTCCTTTTTCTTGATTAGGTGATGGTTTGTTATATATTGTCCAAACACCACAATCATCAAGATTTGTTGATATACATTCTTTATTATTCTTAGCTGGATAAAGAGATGTTAAAGTAATTTTCTTGTAACCAAACTTCTTAAAATAAGATGGAGGATCTTGCTCTATTGATTTTTTTAAAGATAAAACTTTTAGGGAATCAATGCAGTTCCTTGTCTGTAAATTAGAAGAACATTCAATTTCTGCTGAATTAGGGAATGTAAGTAACATCATCTCAAACTTCTTATCCTCAATCTCTATCTTCTGCTGGTCTAAAGATGAAAGCTGGAATCTATAAAAAAGTAACATGCCTATTGATAATAATACTACAAAAATGAATACAACTATTATTGTTTCCTGAATTTCAAGCTGTGCTTTCTTATTCATTTTCTAAAATACCTCTTTGCAACCAGAAGATATTAGATCTTGGTTCTGCTTGATTAATAATTCTTTAAGTTCTTCTGTTGGATTTTCAGAGAACTGCTTTAATGTGTTATGAATCTGAACGTAAAAACATGATGGTGAGGAAAACTGGCTAAGCAGTCTTGCTTTTTGCTGGTAAATCTGTGATATTTGAGATAATTGTTTTTTGCCCTGAACTTGGTTGCACAAGAAATTGAAAGTTGAATCTGAAAATATAGAACCTAGAAGTTCAGCTTCGCCAAAGTAATCTATTTCTTTCTCTTCTGCGTCATAGAATTTAAGTTTATTTTTCTCTATGTTGATAAAACTAGAAGCTATTTTCTTTGATTTTAATGAAGAAACTACTGATTCAGGCGGTTCTGCTGCTGTAATGAAAAGTACTCTGGAATTTGGCAGTATAGAATTAATTTTTGAGGATGGAATCTTTTCTATCTTGAATATTACTGGAATATCTAGGAGGTTCACAAAGTCTGAAGTAGATTGATCAAAAATAATATAGAACCTTTTATCTGGAGAATTAATGAAAACAAAGTTGGCAATATGAAATGGATAATTCCATGGCTTTACCCAGAAATCTAAATCTTTCGTCGCTAAAGCTGTTGGGGCATAAAGTGTTTCACCCTTAAGATCATGATCTAGTTTGTTATTTATTCTTAATTTATTATTACCGTCTTGACAGTAAAACTCCAGCTTGGTTTTTTCTCCTAATGAAAAACAATTTTCATCTGCACCGCTTTCACAGTAAAGGTCTGTGGAAGATGTTTTTAGAATTTGGATGTTGTTTTCTATGTTCTTTGCTACAAGAAAATTTGCTTTCTGCTGCTGAAGATCTACAAATTTAGCTGTGAAAAGAACGAAAAAACCTAATATTATTCCACCTGCAAGTATGACAAAAATCCAATTGAACTGGGCTCCTTGTGCCTTTTTCATGATGATATCTTAATAAAAGCTCCTTCGTTTTCTAATTTTGCTCCTAAATTACCACTAGTTGTAATGTCTATGCATAATGGATTTGGAGTTGGTTTTAGTTTTGAAACTGTTGTAGGATCTGGTGTTTTGGACTGTTTAGTTGTTGCTGCAAAGAAAACATTTGTTCTTGTACCTTTTTTCCCTTCAGCAAATAACTTTACATCATCATAAGGGATTTCATTTAAATTAACTGGTGTTGTTAAATCGATAAAACATACTGCTTTTATCCCGTTAGGGACACCTTTGATTTCTAAATTTGCCTTGGATCCTGGAGAATAACTATAAATCTTTTGAACTTGATTGTCAATATCTTTCTTGAATTTTACGTTTTCTACTGCATGTGCTGTATCGCCAACACCTTTTATCATCTTGATTCCAAAGAAAATTATTAATCCTAACACTATCATCGCAAAAATATATGTGAAAATCTGTTGATCCATTCCTTTTTTATTCATTTTATTCACCCTCTACAGCAAAGTAAAACTTGAAATCTGAGCCTTTTAAATTAAGAATGTAAATATTGTCTGGGAACGGCTTATCTACCTGAATCTCAACTTCTCCTTTATGGCTTAACATATAAGGAAGATGGAAAAATTCACCTTTTGAAGCATGACCTTCCACTATATTATATACATGCTCATAGAGCTTGCCTAGAGGAACCCCTTTTATTGTTTTGGTTATTCTTTGAAGATTCTGGGTTAAAGATCCTTTTGAGATTGTTAAAGGGAAATCAACTAAAACTGAAATGTCTTCTTCACCTAACTTAACTTTGACCTTGGGATCAGAATACTTAATTGTGTAACCTTTCTTAGATTCAAGAAGTCCTTTGGGAATACAGGATAAAATACCAGTTTGAAGTTTGTTTTGAATCTGTTCTTCTATGCTTGTTAAAGGATCTAAATTGTTTTTGCATTTATTCTGTCCTTGAATATTTAAACATAAATATTTTACTTTTTGAGAATTGTAAAGTTTGTATTCTTTTGGATCTAAATCTCCTCCTTGTTTTGCTAATGTGACTATAATAGGCTTTATTACTTCAGTAATACAGTCTGATGCTTCTTTGTTTATTGATTCTAATGGACCTTCGAGAAATACTTCAGGCTGAACTCCAACACCATACTGAGATCTAGCATACCAGAATAATCCTGCTGCTAAGACAATTACTACTCCTATTATAATAAATACTGTTACCTGACCTCTTTTTTGCATTCATTAAAAAATGATTAAATTTGTTTATTAATTTATCGGAAAATTATAGAACGGCTGTTGGTAGTTGTTAAATTTAGACTGTGTCGCTTAAAACTAAACTTTAGGATGAATATCTACTCTTTCCACAAGTAGTATTTCTAATACCCTGCCATTTGGGACTTGCTCTCTACATATTCTTTCTTTTGCAGCCACTGCATCTACTAAAGTTGAATATGGTTTGGTTCTGCTTTCCCCACTTGGCCAAGAAATACCTTCGTATTTTTCGCTTATCCTGCTAACAATATAATATCCAGGTTGTAAATTCATCATTAAAAAAACGAGAACTTCATCTGATATAAATTATTTTCGGAAGCGTAAACCCTATTTTCTTTTCTTTCTTACTACTTTTTTCTTTGATTTTGTCTTCTTTAAAATCTTTTTCTTCTTTACTTTTTTTAATCTTTGTCTTGCAAGTTTGATTAACTTTCTGACCTTAGATTCCTTGGTCTTTTTACTCGGCTTTCTGCTCTTTCTCTTGAGTCTTTTCTTTAATTGACTACCTAACTTTTTCAACCTCTTTTTTATTTTCTTCATTTTTCTAAAACTGGCAAATGGACTCGGTGAAGAAAGTTCCTTAAACAATTACCTTTTCGATCTTTCAGTTCGTTTTAAAGGTTATCTTCTTCGCTCAATAATCAAGCTTAACAAATGCAGTTTTCGTAAGATGAGTTATAGTCCAGTCATCTTATTATTCGCCGAACATTTGACAGAGGCTGTTATTGTTGCACCATTTCCAAGGCAACCGATCTATCACTGCCAGTTGATTCGTTTTAATCTTTTATAGATATATAAATTTATTCTTTTGTAAATGAAACCTGATAGATTGGGCCTGAATTACCAAATCTGTCTGTGCACTGCAAGAAAACTATATCTTTGTCTACTTGCATAACATGCTCTAAACCTTTTTCTGTTGCTAACTGAACTGGTTCTTCCATTGTTAATTTAGTTGAGACTGAACATGTTGAGATTTCATCTGTTTCTACAGTAAATGTTGCTCCTAAAACATAAAGTTTTTGGATTACTGGTTGAACTTCATCTACCTTAATCTTTAATGTTACAAACTGGTTTGCTGTGTTTCCTGCTGAATCTTTACAAATTAAATTAAATTTCTTGTCGCCTTGATCAAATGGACCAAGATTTTCCTGTCTGTGGATTGTTGAATTAGTTTGAAGGAAGATAAATTCAGGATTCATACTTTCTGTACTTGAAGCACCACAATATGAAACTCCCTGCTCTGCTCCTGCTGAAGTCATTATTTGTAATGTGATGTTTTTCTGGAATATATCATCATCACAGCTTTCACCATACTGATGGATACATTTTACTTCATCTATCTTTAATGCAGGTGTTTTCTTTAATGTAAATCCTTCACTTGGGAAACTCTGCTGGTTAACATTTCCTGCTTTGTCTTTACATCTGAAGAAATATAATCGTTCTCCTTCTGTGATATTTGTTATTGTTGCTGCACAAGCTGGAAGTTCTCCAGATCTTGCAAAGCATTGTGCTTCTTTCTCCATCTCTTCAAACGGCAGATCATGGATTGAGAATTTACAATCTGCTTTTTCATCCAACGTTAAACCTATTTGAGTTATGTTAACGTCATTTGCAACCAATCCATTATGATCTATTGATTTTATTAAAGGTGGTGTTGTGTCTGGCTGTGCTGCTACTTCAAAACTTATTTGATATGGTGCTGCTAACTTGTTAAGTCCAGACTTGTCAATACAAATTAAATAATATGAATATTTATTTCCGTTTTCTAAATCTGATCCTGCAATTAATGTTGTATTATGTGTATATGAATATCCTGTCTGCTGGAATGATCTTGTAAGTTCATCATAGTTTTCTTTTCTTTCTGTATCAAACTGGCATGTTGCAAAATCCTGCTCTTTACATTCAGAATCTTTACATGTTTTCACACCAAATTGAACATGAGTACTTTGTTTTATGAAAGGTTTTATCTCATAACCTGCTCCAGGATGCTCTACTATTTCACATGGAACTTCTGGTGATGCTGCTCCGCCTGATGTTGCAACACAATGATTGTCTAAACCTTCCAATGGTTTGATGAATGGAGGTGTAGTGTCTCTAGGATCGTTATCTATACACCTTGATCCATCTTCTGTATCTATATATTCACATCTTGCACCTAAACTCTTACACAAATATTCTGTACATTCATGCAATCCTGCCGCTGTGAAATCAATATCTTCTTTTATCTGATTTCCATCTTTGCCTAAATATTTGTATTCTCCTTTCTCGTGACATAAATGACAATATTCTCCTCCTTGAGGTGACTGCCATGCGTTACATGTTATATTAATTGTATCTGTATGTGCTTCTGGGCTGGTTAGATACAAAACTACAGCAGTAAGAACTAAAACACCGGCAATTACCCACCCGACTGGTCCTGCAGCTGAAGCAACACCTGCATATGTAAGAATAGCTGATATTGCTGGACCTATTGTTAATAATGCAGTAGCACCAAGACTAGTTGTAGCAAGAATAGCCCCAGTAACAACAGCTGCTGCAGTTACTCCAACTACAGAATAAAAAACTATCATTTGTGTAGGGCTTACTTCATAGTTCGAAAGGTCTATGGTTCCTAATTTCAGCAACCCTTTGTTTTCTTTAAAATCATCAAACAGCTTAATATCTTTGTTCAATTTAGGATTACTTCTATAATAAGAAATTACTTCATTAGCACAATCATCTCCGTCATCATCACAATTTCCTCTGCTAAATTCATTTTCACTACGTATTTGATCAATTGCACTTTGTTCATTAATATCATCAAGCTCATCCCTGTCAACGTCTGTACTAGTACTTCTTTCAAAACCCATTCCGTTCCATTGACCAAGTAAATTATAACCCGCACCGCAATCTCCATAAGAGATACATATATTATTCATCCCTTTTAAAAATTTTCTTGAATAAACACTACACCCTTGTTCACAATCCCATTCAATCTCTTCTTCCCATGCTGCCTTCGCGGGTTTAACAATCCCATCCCCAGAACTACTTGCTACGTTACAGCTTCCAGCATCTTGCCAAAATGGATGACCTGGGGGCACTAAAGGCAAACAGAAGCCACTTTTTTCATTTCCATTCCAAACACATTCTCTTTTACTTGTATCTTGACAACAATCTTTATCTTTACAAGTAGAACAATCATCTCCTTTATTCTCACGGCATGCTGCAAACGATCTTGAAAAATCTTTAGATTGCAATTTACCTTCCATACAAATTTCTGTCCTGAAATCACCACATTCTTCCACAACTTCTTTTCCATCCAAACATGCATGCTTGAAATGTCTTGAACCAGGCAAATCAACTCCAGGACCTGAATCTCCATCGTACTCACACCATGCATCTCCATTTTTTCTTACTAATTTATCATTAGTATAATCACCATCTTTATTTTCATCTACTCTTGGATTGTCCCATATTGGTTTATTTATTTCTGTTCCACTTCCACAACTTAAATCCTTACATCGAGCACCATTCTTATCTTCATCACATGCTTTTCCATCTGTTGCATAATGACATTCTTCTCCAACTGCTTCCTTATTTCCACACTTATCAAAATTCCACACATCTGGAGAACCTTCTAAACATTTTTTTACTTTTTCTCCTTTACACTGATCACACTTTCCTGCAGGAAGTGAAGAACAAAATGTATCTGCAAAGAATTCACCTTCACACTGTGTTCCTACACCCATTGAACAATCTTTATTCTCTGCAATACAGCAACCAGTTCTTTGTTTTAATGCTAAATCTGTACATTCAAGTTCTGTTGTAATCTCTGGCTTGAATTGAGCTTGATCAGCAGGAATTCCTAATGTGTTTGCTAAATCAGTACATCCCCTTTCAATAGTGAATTTACCTTGTGCTCCAATCATACAACATCCTGGCTGACACTGAGGATAATTACAAGATGCATCTGGCAAAGGAGTTCCTCCAATTTCTGAACATGTTAACTTACTTACGGTTTTCTGACATGAGAATTCACCTGGAACTGTACTTAAATCACAACAAACTGGTTTACATGCTTCAAAATTATCACATGTACCTGGAAATACAGAAGAACCTTCACATTCATTTTTATCTGTAAACTGACACCACTGACCTGATTTTGTTTTTTCACAGCAGGCCTGCTCAACTGCAGAGGCTGGAGAAGAATATGCAATAGAAAAGAGAATAGATAAACTTACTACCAAAAATATTTCAAATACTGCTTTCTGCTTTAGATATTTCATTTGAACTTAGATTCTCCTTCGACTGCAAACATCATCCTAATACTTGGATTCTTCGTTAAACTTAAATCATAAATTTTATCTGGATAGGGTTTATTAACTATTAACAGATATTTGTTAACATGCAACAATGCATATGAAACTGGATCTAATTTTCCGAATGATGCTTCCATATCTAGAATTTCATTGACGCCTTTGATTAAATCCCCTAAAGGATAATTTACTTTAGTGTCAAACTTTGATTTTGTAAACTTAACTGTCTGCTTTTCTACTGTTACAGGATATTCCACTGAAATAACAATCAATTTATCATGAATTTCTGTAGTAGACTGGAAATTACCCAATGTTAAAGTATAATCCTTCTTTGCAAAGGGACTTAAATCAAGACATGTTTTTATTCTTGGCTCTAAAGCCTGATTGATTCTGTTCTGTAGATCTGTTTTCAATAATGGTGTTTGTAAACAATTATCTTTTCCAGGAATATTCTGACATAAAACTGTGATTGGTTTAGCATGATACGTTATTGTTTTTCTATTTCCAGGATAACCTCCTGCCTCAACGAAATCTTTTATCACTGCAATAGATTCTTTGTTGACACATTCCTGTATTTCTTTTTCTATAGAACTCATCTCTATTTCCAAACGTTTTTCTATATTGATAGACTTGGATTCACTTTCTAAACCTTTGGATCTGAAGAAAAACAGCAGTGCTATTACTATGATAACAACTAGTCCGATGATTATGAAAACAGATACTTGACCTCTTTTTTCCATTATTAATTTCTTAAGAAGATCTGGGTTTTTATATGTTTTGATTTAATCTTGTGGTGATCTTGGAGCAAGAATAGATGTTATACTTAGTTTATCCAAAATCTTATACTCTATCTTCAATGGATAATTGTCACCAAAATAAATTTTTGAGGTTGTAGATAATTTTCCACCTTTAATTATTTTTTTAAGATATTCTATAGAATAATTTGATCTTATCTGCGTCCCTTTTTGATTTATTATATCTGTCTCATGATCTGTTGTTATTTCAACCTTACCTGAAGATAAATTACCTTCAGCCTGGATTATGAACTTTTCACTCCCCTCAACAATTAATGATAAACTATCTGCAATAATGTCCATGTCTTCTATTGCTTCTGTGAATAACATTGTGTTTGTTTCTATTTCGACAGCAAATTCAAGATTAGGAACTCTCGATGGCGCTTCTGGATTATCAAGCAATGACAAACTGAATGATCTTGTTGTATCACCTCTAAAGGTTAAGTTTAACTTGTTTTTTTCTTCATCTAATTCTAAAGTCATTGTATCTGTTGCTTTGGATCTTCGTAAAATCTGCTTGAACTGCTCAAGATTAACTGAGATCTGCTTTGGATCTTCAACATTATAGTCTGTAAAGCATGTAGAAAGCATCCTGAAAATAACCATTGCGACATTTGCAGGGTCCATTGCTACCAGCTCAATCTTAGTCTTGTCTACTGTGAATGTAACTTCATTGACAAGCTCTGAGATAATAGAAATGCTGTCTTTTAACAGCCTAGAATCCTGTAATGTTAGTTTCATAGCCTATTTAAATTAAAGAAGTGTTTTTATTTATAATTGTTCTGAAAAATATAGTTTTTACTTTGCCCAATCAGGAAGGAATTGTTCTACCAATGGCCAGTATAGAGGTGCTGTTACAACTAGTGCCATCATTATTAAAATGTGAAAAAAACCTTCATGCATTCCTTTTCCAGCTCCACCTTTGATGACAGATGAGATTGCATATGATTTAATACCAAAAATTAAACCTATTACTGATCTTACAATCCAGACATTGGAGATTAAAGGCCAGCCCTGAGCTGCGATTCCTGTAAAGTCTAAGAAGAATTCTGTGTTAAATATTGCAAACATGAAGATTGGCATAATAATAAGAATATGAAAACCATGAGTGAACCAGTGAGATCCTTTAAATGGTTCATCCTTATGAATGAATATTAACTGGATTAAACCTAATAATATAGAAGTTGGAATTATTGGAATCCAAACAAATTCTGCTGCCATAAGAATAATTTAGGTTTTTATTTGTATTTAAATTTAACTGATCAAAAATTATAGACTGCGTCGCTTTTGAGGGTTGAAGGGAGAATCCCTCCTATAAAATAATTTAACTATATTCTCTCCATTGGTGCTTACATTCAACGCACTTAAAAAATAATGTTTCCGCTTCATCACCTGATCTTGTCTGTATACTCCAGTGATATGATTTATTATGTTTACATTTAGGGCATTCCTGCACCATTATAGGATAAGATTCATGCTCTTCAACAACTTCAATTTCTTTCGTCTTTTTCTTTGTGTCTCTAAGCATTCCTTCATCTCTTGAAATACCACAATCTTGACATTGCATCTTACCTTCAAGAGGCCTTAACAATGAACCACATTTACTGCAAAATAACATTTCGTAACCCCACTACAATTTTTAGGAAAGGGGGAGAGTTTATAAGATTAACGATTTGAGAGAACTTAATAAATACACAAAGCCAATCTTGAACCAACCTAAATAAGGAATTCTAATTACTGCTTTCCCAATAACTTTATCTTTAGTTATCTTTGCTTCATCAGATCTTATCCCAGAATTATTATCTCCTTTTGTTGTGATTGTTCCATCTTCATTTAACAAAACAATTCTATGAATTATCGGTTCTGTGGTTGATCCTACGAAAACTATTACATCTCCTACCTTAAGATTCTTTTTAGAATATATAATCATAATATCTCCTTTGTTAAAACCATTTGTAAATGAAAAATTTTCAAATTGAGATTTTGAAATCTTTAATTGATCATATAAAACTGATTGCTGTGACCACCATGATTCAAAACTCCCTTCATGCTCCATTGAACCAGAAACTACTGCAACTATTGGATGTGATGTAGCAAACAATAAACCTAATCCAGGATATATTATGAATTTAACTAAAATAAATGCTAATAAAACATTTAATAACCAACTCCATATAGAATCATCATTCCAGATAAAATCCCAGACTTTTTTCCAGTTCATTAATAAAAAATAGATTAGTAATAATTAAAAAGGTTATTGTTTTCTTAATACTCTTGCGAAATTTGCAAATACTTCTTTGTATGCCACGACTGTAAGTAAGAAGAATACTAATATTAAAGATGCTAAAAGAAGCTTAAGCTTGAAATAACCATCCTGTTGCTGCTTAATTTCCAGTACACAGTCATTTGGACATGAAACTGCATCTTCTGTAAAATCACACCAATTATCCCCACAAATATTATTCGAAAATGGTTGCTTTAATGGTTCCACTATAGGCTGTTTTGATTCTAAGATTTTTGATGGCTGAATTATTATAATAGGTTCTGTAGGTTCAGATTTTTTTCTAGCTGGTTCTGGTTTCCAATTCGGAATTTTTTCACAAATACTATTGGCACATCTTAAACCAGAATTACATAAACCATTCACTAAACATTCTCCACCTTCTGTTCCTGGCAATGGACCTTGTGGTGTTTGACATCTGTTATTATTACATATCAAACCAGATAAACATAAATTACCATTAACGCAGACACCACCTTCTTCTCCTGGCTGAGGACCTTGAGGCATACCGCATCTTCCATCAATACATACTAAATTATTATTACATGCATTGCCTGCTATACATATTCCACCTTCATTTCCTTCTTGAGGACCTACTGGAACTTGACATAGATTACTAGCACATACTAAACCATTGAAACAAATATTAGCATCTGTACATTGTTCGTTTAAATGACCTTTTGGTTGTTCTAGTGGTGGGAAACATACCCCGCTCTGACAAGTTAATCCTACATCACAAAATGGAGTTGTTGTTCTACAAGGAAGATTTACTCCTCCTCTTAAAAATTGAACACAAATATTATTTACACATTCTAAACCTTGATTGCATGATCCATCTACTTTACACCCCTGACTTTGGGATCCTAATGGGGGAGGGAAACAAACACTGTTCTGACAAGTTAAACCTGCATCACATAAGTTATTTGGTCTACATGGGAGATTTACTCCACCGACTAACTGACATGTATCATTAACACATTCTCCTTCTAAACAAGTATCTCCTTCAATACAAATCTGTCCTAGATTTCCTGCCCTAGTAAATACATTAGCAACACAAAAACTATAACTGCCATCTACAGAACATAATATTTCCTTATCTTGTCTTGATAAAAAGAAACAACCAGACCTATTGCTATCATTACAAATTGTTTTTTGTGATAAAATAAACCTGCATAAGTTATTTCTGTAATCCTGAATACAATAAGTTACTACATTGTTGACCCCTGCACACAATTGATCATTAGGAGTTCTTGCACATTGTCTAAATGTTTCTGGAACTAAAGGTGAAGTACATTTTGAATCTTGAGGATCTCTATCGCATAATAATTTTAAATCTGAAAATCCTAAACCTGAACAGAATAAATCATCTGGATGTGTTGCACAATTGTTTGTGAAGTAATTATCTCTCCCTTCATCAGTTTCTCTGGGATTTCTATAACAACCTGGATCTTGAGTATCTATTCTTCCATCCCTATCATTATCTATTCCATCATCACATACTATTACATTTCCAACTTCTGAAACATCAAATTCTGCAGAACAACCTGGATCATTTGCATCTACTGTACCATCACGATCATTATCAAATCCATCGTTACATGCAAACTGGCCAATTGATACTTGTGCTTCTCCTGCTTTTTCCCATGGAATTCTTCCACCTGTGTTAATATAAACTTCGCATTTTACTGTGTCATCATTAGTGTAAACAAGTTGAATTGGAGTAATTGTGCTAGTTGATTCAAATTGCTGTACTTCTCTTGCTAATCTATCATTAAGATACCATTTGAATTGATAAGGTTCTAATGCACCTGTAATTGTACATCTTAGATTTTGTGATGCACTTGGAAAGAAAGGAT
>CAZTRI010000006.1:0-5514 GCA_964616675.1 Candidatus Woesearchaeota archaeon | reverse complement strand
TCCCCAGAAGCTAATGGTAGTAATTCTACATTAACAATAATAGTTCCAGCATCAGGTGTATCAGGGAATGGAGTTCCTACTTCAAATTTAACCCCAGCAACTACTTCAGTATCACCTATAGTTACCATAGCGCTTCCTTCTGCAGCTTTAGAACTTACACCATATTTAATAGTTATTTTTCTATATTCATCAAGATTTCTCCCATCTTCTCTAAATCCTTTAGTTCCTAATTCAATCAGATGTTTTTTTAATATGTTCATTCTTCACCAGCTCCAAGATAAACTTCTTTAAGTGCCTTGATTTGCAACACTTTTATTTTTTCACAAGCCTCTTTTGCAGCATCAAGTACTTTTCCTAATTGTTCTTCTGTAAATAATCCATCAGCCTGAAGTAATGTTACTTTTCCAGTACTTGTTGAGAGAGCAATTGGAATATCAGCAACTGAACCTTTATGATCTTCTTCTTGTTTGCTCAAATCAACAACTACATCACCATCGATAACACCGATAGCAATTGAAGAAATTAAATCCTTCATAGGAATACCTGCATGTGCAAGTGCCATTGCAGCAGCTGTAATCCCAGCACATCTAGTTCCCGCATCAGTCTGTATTAATTCAACAAAAACATCAACAACAGATCCTGGATAATCGTCCAAGATTAAAACAGGGGATAAAGCTTTTTCAGTAATCATTGATATTTCCCTGCTTCTTCTTGATGGTCCAGGTCTAACTCTTTCACCTGCGCCTGAAAAAGCAAGCATATTATAATTACATCTCAATATTCCTTTTGTTTGATTTTGTAAAAATTGAGGTCTTAATTCTCTTGGACCATAAACAGCAGCAATAGCAATAGTTTTTCCTATCTTAAACATTGCACTTCCGTCAGCATTCTTAACTACACCGACCTTAGCTTCCATTGGCCTTAATTCATTAGCCTTTCTTCCGTCAAATCTTTTTGTATAACTCATTTTTCACTCTCCAAAAAGCCTTTTATTAAATCAGTTAATCCTGATATGTGACTTTTCTCTTCGATCATCATAATTGCCTTTACTGCTTTCATTTCTTTTACAGGATCATCACCACTTAACCATACAAGACCATTTTGCCCTACAGAAATTCTACATCCTGTCATATCTTTAATCATAGAGATCATACTTCCTTGCTTACCTATTATTCTAGGAACTTTAGAAGAAGAAACTTTCAGTAATCTTCCCGGTCCGAGTTTTCTTAATCCTGGTCCTTTCATACTAAGATCTATCAATCTACTACCTGCAACATTAACTATTTGTGCAATAACATAATCTCCAACACTAAAGTATCTAGTCAAATCACTTCCTTTCTCAATATAGTCACTTGAAGCATCTCTTAATGATAAATTAGCTTCAAACACCCAACCAATATCAATTCTCCATCCACCTATAGTTATAGCTTCTACTTTTCCAATAACAAGATCATTTCTTTTAGGTAAATATTTTCCACCTAAAGGAATTAACTTAACTACTCTGCCACTAATATTTACAAGACCGAGCCTCATTGCATAAAGTTTTTCACCTTCTCTATAAACATCGCCAGCAGGCAAATAATCCATACCATCAACAAGAACCTGTCCTGGTATTACAACTTCTTTATCTATAACAAATACTTCACTCATTTCATTTCACCTTCACTACTTTCATATCTAAATCTCCATGTGTTAGATCATTAAGTTTCTTCTCAAATTCCTCTTGTATTCCAGCTGGAACTTCAACAGTCATTGATAGTTTTCCATCATTAAGCCACTTTTCTTCAAGTACGGTACACATACTTCTTACAATACTCATTGCTCTTCCTGAATACTGAGCTGGTAATACAATCATAACCTCTCTAATTTCATACTTAATAGGAATTAATGGTTTTAATTTATTAATCACATCTTTTACTTGCGCTTCAGCACTTTTATACTCGTCAACTCTTACTTTAGCTTCAGTCATAGCATTCTCAATCCTTTGTGGAGGATGAGGCAATCCTGTTTTAGGATCAACTGCATTTCTATGAATTAGAGTTATTAACAGTCTTTTCTTTTGTTCTAGTAATTTCTTTTTATGTTCAGCTGTGATTTGAATTTCTCCATCTTTGATTATAGTTTTTATTATTTGGTTTCTATCATTAGTTCCAAAAACAGTTTTTAATGCTTCAGATGAAGCATGCATTGCTTTCTTAACATCTTCAAAGATATCATCAGTTGCAATAACATCGTTCATATCAATATTAACACCAGATCTCAATTTCAGTGCATTCTCACAGTCTACTAAAATCTCAAAAGTTCTTCCGCTCTTCTTCAATCTTGCAATTACTGCTTCGTCTATTTTTACCATTTTACTTTCCTGCAACTATTTTCTTAAGTACCTCTTTGTCAACTCTAGTAAAACTTCTTTTTTCAGTATCAATGTATGCTCCATCCACTCTTTCAATATCGAAATCTTTTCCAATTACTTTCTTTAATGCATTCACACCTAACCTTAATCCTTGATCTATTGTCATTCCGTCCTTGTATTCTTTTTCAAGAACCTCTTTTAATTCAGTCTCTAATTCACCTACTGCAGTTGCCTTATACTTAAAATATATTCCCGTAACATCAGTTAAGTACAATTGAGGTCCTTGCTCATCAACACCTGCAAACAACAATGAAACTCCGAAAGGTCTAGCACCACCCCATTGAGTGAATGCCTGTTTCATGTCAGCTATTTCTTTTACCAAAGATAATATATCAATTGACCCATCATAAGTTAATCTATGCTGTTGTGCAATTAATTGTGCCTTCTCAACAAGTACTCTTCCATCCATAAGGAATCCTGTTGCTGCAGCTCCAATATGATCATCAACTTGAAAAACCTTCTCAACAGCTTCTCCGACAACAAGTTTCTCAATAATTCTCTTATCTGCAATAAGGACAACACCGTTCTTACATGAAACTCCTATTGAAGAAGTTCCTTGTTTAACAGCTTTTTTAGCATACTCGACTTGTAGTAGTCTTCCATCTGGACTAAACATCGTACTACTTCGATCATATCCCATCATCTGATGACTCATAGTTGGTTGCATTTTTTTATCACACCCCTAAATATTTTGTTCTGATTTTTTTAAGTGTACCAGAAACACCTATAGATCTTATCATTAAATTTTTTTCATTGATTAAACAAAATCCAGCTTTAATCTGATCAACAAACTTGTTATCTAGTCTAATAATTCCTTTATTGTTCTCATACTCTAAAAAGTTTAAACCAATTTGGGCAGTTCCAAAGACTCCAAACAATCTTTGCATAGTACTAACTATTAATTCTTTAGCTTTTTCAAAATTAACATTTTTAGTTCCCATAATTTCGTATACCAAATATCTCTTCTTTTCCTTAAGAGTTGGTTTCAATGGTTTCATTTTACATATAAGCAAAGAAACTTTAAATATTCCTTGTTTCCTTTTCCCGTCAATAAAATAGAAATATAAAAGGCTTTATAAATCTTTGGTTTCTAAAAGGATAAGATTTATAATATTTTTTACTTTAAACATTAATGTGGTCAAAGATAATGTTTTAAATTTTCCTGTTCCAAAAGCAGCAGAATTAAGTGAAAGACTAGATAGAATAGATCTAGAAACAATAGTAGATGTCTTAAGTGTACGTGCTGAGGAAGAAAGAATAAGACCAGAAGTTACCGATATTTTTGGAAGGATACCATCTTTGCTTGCAGATTATCTTCTTCTTAATGAACGGAATAAACAAAAAATTGATAGAACAAGGTTAAAATACCCGGATTATTTAAATGGAGAAGGAAGTAGTTATGATATCAATTACTTAGCATCTGTTGGAAACAAAAGTTCTGCTCTCCTAGCGCGAAAATGTAGGTGGACATACCAACTATTAAAATTCTATGAATTTTATAAAGAACATGGAGAAGGAAAAAGATTCAATCAACATTATATTACCCACGATCCTGAATTAAAAGAAGTATATGGCAATGCAGGATATAATTTAGTGCAGAATATAAGAAAATCATATGAGATATCTATGGAAATCATAGTGGAACTTGCAGGCGAAGTAGAACCAAAAATTTGTACAGCATATCTGGCACCAGGTGAAAGCATTAAACCAAAAAATATTAGACAGCTTATAAAAAAATAATCTTCTAACTTATCCATCAAATATTTAAAACAAGAAAAGAATAATAAATCTTCCTATATATTAATATCTCCTAAATATCTTATCTATAATTGCATAAATCTTCTCTTTCACTATTTCAAAAGGTCCTTTGTTTTCATAATCGTGTCCCATTAAGATACCTACTCCAAACCAGAAAGATAGGACTATTACTAAAAGTACAAATAGCCACCAGTATTTCCACCACTTGCTTACAGGCTTATCTGGCGTACTTAATATAACAGGATCTTTAAACTCTTTTAAGACTTCTTCTTTAACAGAACCTTCTTTTAATTTATAAGTAAGGGTATACTCTTTTCCAGTTTCAAAATCACCGACATCAAATAAGAAAACAGGATCTTTTTCAAGTACTTCTTCTTTAAAATCACTTTCTACAGTTAATTTATCTGCATTATCAGCAAAACTTTTAGGAACTTCATCATAAACAACAACATTATTGATATTTTCTTTACCATTATAGGTTATTTTCAAAACTGCTTTATCAGTTCCATCAAATTTTCTTTCAAATTTAACATCAGTAACAGGCTTTGATTCTTTTATAGCAAAACCAACTATGTTTGCATCATTACCATACAAAAACTCTAATCCTTTCTTAAGCCAGGATTTTTCTTCAGCTAATTTTTCAACACCTTTAACAGTACTTCCAGTAATACCATTTCCAGATTTAGTAGCACCTTCTTTTCCTACACTAACACTACCTTCAGTATCTACAGGACTCTCTTCTGCTTTATTAATATTATTAGAACCACCACCGCCACCACCACCAGCAGCAGATGTCGATGTTGTGGTACTAGAACTACTTGATGATGCAGCAGCTTGTATAGTCATATTTCTTTTTTCAGAATCTTTGGAATTTCCATAATCATCTTTACATTTAACATACCATTGTTTATTTCCACTAGCAAGATCAACCTGGAAACTTTCTTCAATATTTTTAACAACATTAGTATTTTGTTTCTCAGGATTATCATCAACAAATAAATCACATTTCTCAATACTATTTTCATCTGTAACATTATATTTGAACAATATTCCGCTTCCACTTGCTAAAGTAACTGAAGCATTAGGACTAAGTAAGGCTATAACAGGTTGTCTAACATCAACACTAAGACTATTATTTAGAGCAGCAAATCTTGCTTCATTATCTCTATCAGTCACCTGACAATTCCAAGAATAATTTCCTGTAGTTAATCCAGAAACTGTAAAGTTAAATGACGATTTAACACCGGGATAATATTTAATCTGTGATGAACTAAAGTTTTGTCCAATGTTATGGAATAGTTCAGCTTTAGTTATATTTTCTGCAGTAACATCACACCCTAAAT
>CAZTRI010000005.1:0-4404 GCA_964616675.1 Candidatus Woesearchaeota archaeon | reverse complement strand
CTTTTTCTAGTATGTTTTCCATTTGTGCTTTTTCTATAGATGTTAATGATTTAATTCCTGAATATCTTATTTCTGTCATAGTTATTTTTTGTTTATTATGGTTTAAATAGGTTTTTAATTTAGAATTTTCCATCAAGATATTTATCTATAGATCCTTTTATGCCATATTCTTTTATCTTGCGTGCATATTCATGCGTTTGTCTTTCTTTTCCCCAGCCCTTATAAAGATCAAATCCTTCTGGTAAAGATAATGATCTTGCAAGATCAGAACCAACAAGATTTAATAACCATACCTGCTGCATACCGTGTACAAAATATTCTTCATCATCGCGATGTGTATCCAATATATTCTCTAATTGCGCATGTAATATTTCTATTGCAGGGTTACCATATAAATAGTATTGGCTTTCAGTATCTCTTACAGACCATAATATATACCCACCACCATTAGCTTTATCTCCAAAATAAAAATGTCCACCTTGCTTAGGATCACATGCTGCTTTGAATCCTTTTCTAACTTCTACTTTCCCTTCTTTTGTTTTTATTGTAACTTCATGCTTAATAAAACCACAACTCCCAAATTCGTCAACAACATAGATTACTAAATTTCTATTCTTATTAAGATTATTTTTTATTGGGCTCTCACCTTCATGTAGCAATCTTATTTCTACACCACTTGGATGAGGTAATCTTGGATGTTTCCAGAAATTTAATCCGTCCCTTGTAAATTCATATCCTGCATCTAACAAAGAATCTGAAACTCTGTCTGTTAATTTAATATATCTTACTACCCTATCTTTTCTAAATCTTGAATCAATTAATTCACCATCATCAAAAGGATTAGTGGAAAATCTCAATCTATTAGCTTCTATATACTCATCAACATGTTTTTGTGTTCTTGCTAATTCATATCCTCCAACTACACCTATTATTTGTGCACCCATCATTGATTTTATTTCTTCATTTGTAAAAGGAAGATCAAACCAATCTTGAACTTTATTTATTGAAGGTTTAGTTTCTCTAATTTGTTGATTAGGTTTATAGAAAAATGCACCTAGTCCTAATACTAGCGGAATTGTAATTAATCCTATTAATTTACTTTTATGATTTGGTTTTTTCTTAGACATATAATTAAGTTAATACCAAAATTATTATAAGGTTTATGGAGGAGTATTAATGCGGGGAACAGGGTTCGAACCTGCGTAGGCACTAAGCCAATAGATGGCTCACATTCTTGTTTACTTCATTGTTACCGCAACTGGTACCTCAGCACTCAAATGCCTTGAGTCTATCCCGTTTGGCCACTCCGGCATCCCCGCGTTATTCAAGAGTATAAGCGATTGATTTATATAATTTACCTATTTCTTGAGAATTATGGGAAAAATAGTTCCAGATACAAGTGTAATTATAGAATGTTTACTTAGCTCTTTAGCCAGTGAAAAATATGAAGTTATTATACATGAGGCTGTTCTGGCTGAACTACAACACCAGGCAAATCAAGGAAAAGCAACTGGTTTTATTGGATTAGAAGAACTTGAAAATATAAGGAAGATCTATCCTAATGTTAGATATGCGGGAAGAAGACCACTACCTTCTGAGATAAGAAATGCTTCTTTAGGTGAAATTGATGCTTTGATAATGGACTTGGCTTATTCTGAAGATGCAACACTATACACTGCTGATAAAGTTCTTATGATGGCTGCTAAAGCTAAAGGTGTTAAAGTAGAATTAGTAAAACCAAAAACTATCAAAACAAAGATGAAACTTGAAGATTTCTTTGATGAAACAACTATGTCAGTGCACTTAAAAGAAAATGTTATACCTATTGCAAAAAAAGGTGTTCCTGGAAATTGGAAGTTTGTAAGGCTTTCTAATAAAAAACTTGAACAAGAATTACTGAAAGATATTTCTAGAGAAATAATTGAAGAAACAAAAAGAAGAAAAGATGCTTTTGTTGAAATTGAAAGAGAAGGTTCTACTATTGTACAATTGGAGAGATTTAGAATTGTTATTACAAGACCACCTTTTTCTGATGGATGGGAAATAACTGCTGTAAGACCTGTAAAGAAACTTTCATTAGAAGATTATAAACTATCTGAAAAATTATATAAACGAGTTTCTGAACAGGCAGAAGGAATTCTTGTTGCTGGTTCTCCTGGAATGGGAAAATCTACATTTGCTCAAGCTATGGCTGAATTCTATGCAACTAAAGATAAAATTGTTAAAACTATTGAAGCACCAAGAGATATGGTGTTGGGTGATGAAATAACTCAGTATGCTATTTCTCATGCTGATTCACAAGAAATCCATGATATATTATTATTATCTAGACCTGATTATACTATTTTTGATGAGATGAGGAATACTGAAGATTTCAAACTATTTGCTGATTTGAGATTATCTGGTATTGGTTTAATGGGAGTTTTACATGCAACAAACCCTATAGATGCTATCCAAAGATTTATTGGAAGAGCTGAATTAGGTGTAATACCACAAATAATTGATACTGTTGTTTTTATTAAAAATGGAACTACTGCTAAAGTACTTGCTTTAGAAATGACTGTTAAAGTTCCTGCTGGAATGACTGAAGCTGATCTTGCAAGACCTATTGTTGTTGTTACTGATTTTGAAACTGGAAAACCTGAATTTGAAATATACTCTTATGGTGAAGAGACTGTCGTTGTACCAACTGGAAAAGAATACAAGGTACCTGCACATTCACTTGCTGAAAAACAAATTGAAAATGAATTATTGAATCATGTTAAAAAAGTTAAAGTAAGAGTTAGTTCTGGGAACAGAGCTGAGGTTTATGTTCCTAAAGAAGATATTGCATATATAATAGGGAAAGAAGGGAAAAATATTGAAAAGATTGAGAAGAAACTTGGAATTGGAATTGATGTCAGAGAATTAGAAGAGAAAAAAGATTTAGATAATAAAGAAAGTTTGAGATATGATATTGATGAAACTGGAAGGTTTATTGCTTTCAGGACAAAGGATAAATATTCAGGATCAAATGTAGATTTATATGCTGACGGACATTTCTTATTGTCTTCTACATTAGGAAAGAAAGGAGATTTGAAAATTGATAAGAAAAGTAAGATAGGGCAAATTTTATTAAGGACTTTAGATGCTAATAAAGAAGTGGAGTTGAGAGTTTGAATAAAAAAAATTGGTGGATGATGGGATTGGGGATTGCTTTTACTATTGTTGCAGGTATACATCTTGGTGGTTTTACTGGTTTTGCTGTTAAAAGCCAATACAAAAACTTTGATTTTAACTTTTTTAAGAATTTGATTTTGTTTTCTTTGTCAATGAGTTTGGCTGTATGGTCTTTCTATGTTGCTTATAGAAAAAGATAAATTTATGATCCACTTTGCCTGATTAAATAAGCAGTTAACATAGCTAGGAAAAAGATAAATAGTCCTACTAAATACAAAAAACCCATTTCTTCAAATTGCCATTTTATTTTATTTACAAAACTATTCATTCTATTTTCCTCCTTAACCATTCTATAGATAATATCATCCCAAATATATAAAACCCTAGTATTATGCCTATATTTCTTAGAACTAAACTTGTGAACTCTGCTAGAAATGTTGCTATACCAAAACCTACCCCTATAACTGTAGCTAAGGCAATAGCCGCAGTTGAAAGTTCCATTAATTTTTTCATATAAAAATACTAAGACTTTAAAGTTAATATGCGTTTATGCTTCAAAAGCGAAAAAAAGTACAGAATTGTTATTTTATAGTAATTAAATCCCATTCTCAAATTCTAAATCCCCTTGGATTTTACACTGGCAGGCTAATCTATGATCTTCATCATCACAACCCATCATGTCTAAAGTTATTTTTTCCTGCTCTGTTTTTTTATTTAGATTTTCTTCTCCTGTTTTTATTTTAATAATACAAGTACCGCAATTTCCTTCTGTACATCCAAATGGCAGGGAAGATTCTTTTTCTAAACATAAATCATGAAGATTTTTTCCTTTATTTACTTCAACTTCAATATTTTCTGTTATCATATTTACTTTAACCATTTTAACCCCATATATCTACATGAATATTTTCTTTCTTAATACCTAATTCCAAAAGATTATTTCTTATATCTTTAATGAATTCTGCCGGACCGCAGATGTAAAATTCAGAATCTTTATTTATATTTTTTTCTAAGATTTCTTTATTTAATCTTCCATTCAAAAATCCCTGCTTTTTCTCTCTTGTCAAATTGATTATTCTTTTGATATTAAAACTTTCCATCTTCTTTCTGTATAAATATTCTTGTTCTGTTTTTACTGAATAAAATAAAGTTATATTTTTGTTTTTTGAATATCTTAACATTGACATGAATGGAGCAATTCCTGTTCCGGCTGCAATGAAAACTAAATTATTAACATCTTTTAAA
>CAZTRI010000004.1:0-17850 GCA_964616675.1 Candidatus Woesearchaeota archaeon | reverse complement strand
TATATGATCTTTAGTTACTATCTTTGCACCTTCTTCTACTGCTAAATCCCCTGCTGCTCTTACAATACCACCTAATTCTCTTAGTCTAACTGTTAACTTTCCACCAATACCTGCCATTTTTCTTGCTTCTTTAATCATTTCTTCTACTGCTTCTTTATTGAAATGAGGAATCTTTTTATCTTTTGTAACTTCCTGCGCAATAAAAAATGTAATCTTGTCTCTGTTTTCTGGAGTGTCAGGCATTGTTTCATTCATATAAACTTCATAACCATAACCCCTTATTCTTGATCTTAATGCCGGATGCATTTTTTTTATTGTCTCTAAATTACCCGCTGCAACTAAAACAAAATCTGCTGGTACTGGTTCTGTTGAAACCATTGCTCCACTTGATCTTTCTGACTGACCTGTGATCTTGTATTTCTTTTCCTGCATTACCGATAATAACTCCTGCTGAGAATGATAATCTAATAAACCAATTTCATCGATAAATAAAACACCATTATTTGCTTTGTGTACCATACCTGCTGTTACTCTTTCATATGCTGGCGTTCCTAATCCTCCTGACTGCAATGGATCATGGAGTACATCACCTAATAGTGCTCCTGACTTTGCTCCTGTCGCATCTATGAACGGGGATATTTCTTGTTCTGAGTTATCTACTAACATTTTTGGAATTCTAATTTTTTGATTTCCACCCATCCTTCTTGAAAGATTAGTAAATAATACAAAGGCACCTAAGAAAATCATTGAACCTATTAAAGATGCTGCCGCCATGATATCACCGTAATAGTTTCTTATCCACCATGGTGTTACTATTGTAATTATTAATAGAATAAAGAACAAAATGTTTTGGTTTTTTAGTGATACAGTAGACTGAATTTTTAATTTATTTACGAACTCCTTGCCTTTTCCTTTAGGCATTGTTCTTATTAATGGAGAATTTTCATCCATATCATTATGGAAACATAAGATATCAACTAATTTTTCTTTTGGTGATAATTCTGCCATTCCCTGACCTAACATACTTTTCCCTGTTCCAGGCTCCCCTATTAATAAAACATTACGTCTTTGCTTTGCAGCTTTCTTGATAATTTGAAGGCCTTCTTCCTGTCCTATTACTTGGTCTGAAATCTTACTAGGAACTTTAATGTCTGCTGTTGTTTCATATTTTAATACCATTGATTGTGATAATATGAGAAGGTTAATAAAGATTTTCTTTAGATTTTTGTAAGTTCATTGGTAAAATATTTAATCATTGTTAGGAATATTTTAGAATCTGTAGTTTTTTTCGGATTTTCATGGTAAACGCATATTAATTTTAGAGTTTTAATATATTTATGATTACAATAACTGTTTTCCTGTTTGACAAACCTGGCTGTGAGGTTGACATAGAAGGAAATACAATTATCTCTGGAGAACTTTTCAGAGAACTTGGAGATGAATTAAGAGGAAGACTTCATATTATAGGCGAAATGACAGATAAATTACTAGAATTAGGGTGGAAATGTTCTGGAGGACTTTATGATATTCGTTTTTGTAAAGATACAAAATTAAAGGAAGCTAAAAAAGAACTGAAAATATTTGAAAAAGATTTAAGAGAACTTCTTGAACTGGTGGAAGTGGAATGGTAAGCTTAATAATAACACTTTATGGAAAACCCTGCTGGGATATGCAATTAGAGAAGGAAGAAATAGATGATTGCAGAATGTTTAAAAGACAAGGAAATAAGTTAAGGAATAAGTTATACAAAATAAGCTGGATTGTTGAAACTCTACTTGAATTAGGATGGAAAGGTATAGGTGGAACTTATGAAATTATATTTTATAAAGATGTGGAAGTTGAAATTGCAAAAAAAGAATTAGGATTTATAGATCCACTTTGGAATTTTATTTATGTAGACTGGAATGGTTATACTATGTCCTTTTCCTCTAATACTACAAAGTCACCTATTGCTACTACAGCTGAGAATGGAACTAATAGTTCTCCACTATGTGCTCTGTCTAGACTGAACCCTTCACAGTGAACTGTTGGATTCTTTAATGCAATCTGAAGCAATTCTCCTGTTCTGACTTCAAATAAAAGGTTTCCAACTTCTCCAAAACGTTTACCAGACTGACTTACTACTGTTTTTCCTAATAATTTTCTAGAATGTGTTTTTCCTGAATCGTCTGCCATAGTTAGTATTAATAAATAACTGGTTTATAAAGATTTCTAAGCTAGATTTGAGATTTTAGAATAGATGTAATCTGCTGGAACCTGCTTTAGAACTTTAAAAGTTATTGTTTCTCCTATTATCTTTATATTCCCTTTCTGATATTCCTCAATTAATTTTATTGGATCAAGCTCTGCTTGCGACTTAAAAGATGTTAAAATCAATAACATTCTTATATTGGCTGGATCATTTGCGTTAAAACCTTTAATATCTTTACCTATTAAAGGAAGAAGGTTTGGATTTAGTGACTTTAAAGGATCATCGGAGTTTACTGCTGCTATTAGTTCCTCTTTTGTTAAAATAATATTCTTTTCTAATTCTATTTTTACTGGGAGAACATTTTCTAGGAATTTACTGTTGACTATAATTACTTTGTAATATTTACCAAGAAGTTGTGTTGGATCACTTATTTTATTTATTTCATCCTGCCCTAATATTATTGGATCTTTTTTTTGAGACATTTCAGCACCTGCAATGAATTTTGTGTTGTCAGTTAATAAGATTAAATTTGTTGAACTTTTAAAGTTTGTTCTAATATCATTTATATCTTTGTAGAGGAAGTACCCTAATGTTCCAACTGCAACTATTGTGATTAATAAAACTACTAAAGCTATCTTTAACATTAACTTGAAGAACTTTATGAAAGCCATTAAAATTACTAATAATATTATTGAAGCTATTACTATTTCTATCATAAAATTACTTAGTTTTGTAGTTAATATAAAGGTTTTGGAATAAATTTTTAGACTGCGTCGGCAATATAGATATTTATTAATAATAATATTTAAATTTGTCTTTAATTAAAGTAATAATATGAAAATTGAAGTGTTTGAACATGATCTGCCTGAGGAACTTGTTTCTATTTTTTGTAAAGAAAAATTTATTGGTGTAGATTGTGAAACTACTGCTATTGATGATAAAGGAAATTTCTTGAGTTATAAAGATGGCACTGCAGGAACTAGAGGTTTAGATCCAGCTACTTCTATACTTTCTATTGTGCAACTTGCAACAGAATCTGGAGACTTAGTTGTTTTTGTTAGAAGACCTACTATCAAATCAATATATTTGAAACAAGTACTAACTTTTCCTGGAAATTCTAAAATAATTCATTATGCGATATTTGATAATAAATTAATATTTGGTAAGTTGGGTTATCATGTTGCTAATCCTTTTTGTACTAGAACATTGGCAAAATTTATCATTCCTCCTGAACAAAGTTCTTCTCTAATGGAATTATCTAAAACACTTCTTGGATCTGATTTTAAATTCAAAAACGGACAAAAATTTATTTTTAGTATAGAGCATTGGGAAGGAGATCTGAGTGAGGAAATGCTAAATTATGCTGCAATGGATGTTGCTATTTTAGGAAAGTTAAGATTAAAACTTTTAGAGATGGCTAATGAACAAAAATTAAAATATCTTGATGCTGCTATGAAACTAATTCCAATATGCACAGAAATACATATGAATGGTGTATATTTTAAGTTAGGAATGCTTAATGTACCTGATATGTATGGAACTAATAGAAACTGGAATGAATATAGAAGCGCTTAATCTTTAACTAGAAACTACTTCAATAGAACCAAATCTTCCTGCTGTTATTTGTTTCTGACCCTGCCATTCATTAACATAACCATTAACTACTTTTACTTTAGATCCAACCTTCACCTTATCAATCTCTTCATTCCATAATGTCAATATAATCTCACCAGAATTGTCCTTAATCTTGGCATTTGCAACTCTGCCTTTCTTGCCAAACTTCTCATACTCACGAACTTTCATAATTTCTAGAATTTCAGCTTCAACCTCAACTTTCCCCTGCTTGTTCTGTAATTCGTTTATAAATCCCACTTTATTTCCTCTTTTTAACTTAAACTGAAAAAATTTGTTTATATAGATTTATTTGTTCAAGTATATAATTTCGTCATCACTCAGTTCTAGTTCTTTCATGATACTCTCATTAAGAATAAATCTTTTATAGTAATTAAAATCTTTAATTGTACTTCTGATTGACCTGTGTACATTTGAGGAAAGTTTTACTGCTATTGATTTCTTTTTCATGTTTCTCTGGTTTGCCATCCATATAAATAGTAATCGTGATGTACGTTTATATCTTACATTCCTTTCATATTTTTTTTCTTTTGCTAATGCAACTCCTGCTGTAAGATAGAAACTTTGGTAGACTAAGAAACGCCAATACTGCCATTTCATAATTCTTCCTCTGAAAATATCTGCCTTGCTTAAAGCATTATAAGCCCTATGAAGATCCATTGGATCTAGGTACTCTTCTGGAATATTTTGGTCCATCCATAATATACATTCATTTAAGTCAAGGTCTACATTATCAAATGCTCTGTAACAAATATCTATTTTTCTTGTTTTAAAAATCAATAACATTGCTGTTTGAATTGCATCTGTTGGTTCACGATCATCTAAGTCCATGATGTTTAATCTATTGTCAATTGCTGAAGAAACTTGAAGATCGATTAATGCTGCCCTTAAATCACCATTACACCTTCTTGCTAAAGATGATAATGTTGTTTTATCAAATATTAACTGCTCTTTATTACATATTTTTTCTAGGATTGTGATTATATCATTTTTTTGTATTGGTTCAAAATTAATTATCTGGGAAAGTTTTTTTATTTTTTTAAATTTATCATCTTCTATGCTGTTTGCTGCCATTATTATTCCTACATTTGGTTTTTCTAATAATTCTGCTAACTTATTTACACCACCTCTATCTTCCATTCCCGATAAACCATCTATTTCATCTACAAATAATAATCTTGGTTTCATGAATAAACTCATCTGCCTTAAAGAATTTCCTAATAAATTATCTAAACTTGCTGCGTCTCTGTTATCACTTGCGTTTATTTCTAATAAATCATAACCTAGTTCTTTTGCTATTGCATGCACTATTGATGTTTTTCCTACTCCGGTTTGACCTACTATAAGTGCAGGAACTTTTTGTTTTATACAGTCCACTATCTGCTTAATCTGATCTTTGTGAGGAATTTCTATTAATTTGGGTTTATACTTATCTATCCACATCATCTTAAGGTTGCGAAGTAAGCTACTAATGATTCTAACTGGATGAATTCATCACTACCTTCTACCATTCTGAATTCAATCTCAGCACATTTTTCTATCATCTTGTATTTCTTATCATCATCAACTTCAAATGTTATTATTGAATGCTGAATCTGTTTTATCATATCTATTCCTGAAAGCCCTTGGTTTAACATTACATCTAATAATTTTTTTCTTGCTTCAACAAAACTCCCTTTTAATGATAGACTTAAAATATCAATTACATCTTTTGGTGTTGCATATTCTACCATTTCTCCAACAATACCTTCTGTTATTTTTTCTGTGACTGCTGCACAAGACTGTAATAGGTTTTCCATCTTTCTTGCATCTCCCTGCGAGAATTCATAAAGCAATTTTAATGCTGGTTCTTCAACCATTATTTTTTCTTCTTTTACTATTTTATCTATTACTGATTTAATTTCTTCAAACTTTAAAGGTTTAAACCTGAATAAAGAACATCTTGATTTTATTGGATCTAATAATTTTGATGAATAATTACAACTTAAAACAAATCTTGTGTTTTTTGAAAACTGTTCCATTGTTCTCCTTAATGCCTGCTGTGCTTCTTTTGTTAATGAATCACATTCATCTAAGAATATTATTTTATGTGGCACATCCGCGATTGCCATTGTCCTTGCAAAATCTTTAATTTCATTTCTTACTACGTTTATACCACGATCATCACTAGCATTTAATTCTAAAAAATTCTCTTTCCATGAAGGTCCAAATAATTCCTTTGCTATTATTAAAGCTAAAGTTGTTTTCCCTACTCCTGCTGGCCCTGAAAATAGGCAATGAGGTAATGTCTTTTTCTTTACTAATGCCCTTAATCTTGCAACTATCTCTCTCTGACCAACTATTTCGTCAAAACGCTGTGGCCTGTACTTTTCAGTCCATATTTGGGAAGACATATTTTGTTTTATAGCAAATCCTTTTATAAAGGTTTATAGTATTTAAAATATATTTAACATACTTAAAGGATAACCTATATAAATTCTTCTCAAACTCTATTTATTTGTTATGTATGACTTTAAAACAGTAGAGCAAGAAATAACAAAACTTTGGGAAAAAGATAAAGTTAAAGAAAAAACTTTAGAGTATGAACCAAAGAAAAAATTATTCTCTTTTCTAGAAGGACCACCTACAGCAAATGCCCCACCTGCTTTGCATCATGTAGAGGTTCGTGTATTCAAAGATTTATTCTGCAGATTTAAATATATGCAAGGATATAGTGTTCCAAGAAAGGGTGGCTGGGACTGTCATGGTCTTCCAGTTGAAGTTCAAATAGAAAAGGCTTTAAAATTAAATTCGAAAAAAGAAATATTAAATTATGGAATTGAGAAATTCAATGATGAATGTAAAGTGAGTGTTTTCTCTTATATTAATGACTGGAACAAACTTACAGATAAAATGGCGTTCTGGATAGACTTAGAGAAACCATACATCACTATGGATAATAATTATATTGAAAGTGTATGGTGGTCATTGAAAGAATTATATAATAAAAAAATGTTATATGAGGGTCATAAAGTTGTTCCTTTCTGTCCGAGATGTGAAACTCCATTAAGCAGCCATGAGGTTGCCTTGGGATACAAAGATGTAAATGATACAACAATAACAGTCAAATTCAAATTAAAAAATGAAAATAGATATATTTTAGCCTGGACAACTACACCTTGGACTCTACCTAGTAACTTGGCCTTAGCTGTTAATTCAAAAATAGATTATGTTGTTGTGAAGGAAGATGATGAGGAATATATTCTTGCTAATGATTTGGTGAAAAAATATTTTAAAGAACCAAATATTATTAAAAAAATAAATGGTAAAGATTTATTAAATTTAGAATACGAGCCATTATTCCCTTACTTTAAAGATTTAAAAAATTCATTTAAAGTGATTGAAGGAGATTTTGTCTCGACTGAAGAAGGAACTGGTGTTGTTCACATAGCTCCTGCATTTGGAGAAGAGGATTACAACGTTTGTAAATTGAATAATATTGATTTTGTTCAACCCATTGATGAAAGGGGACACTTTACTGCGGAAGTGGGTGAATTTAGTGGTCTTTTTGTTAAAAGCGCTGATCCAAAAATAATTGAATACTTGGATGAAAGAGGAATTTTAGTAAAGAAAGAAAAATACTTACACAGTTATCCTTTTTGCTGGAGATGTAACACTCCATTAATCTATTACGCAATGGTTTCTTGGTTTATTAACGTTAGTTCCATCAGGGAAAAACTGATAAAAAATAATAAAAAAATCACTTGGGTACCAGAACATATTAAAGAAGGCCGATTTGGTAATTGGTTAGAAGGTGCTAAAGACTGGGCTTTATCAAGAAAGAAATTTTGGGGTACACCATTACCTATTTGGAGATGTGATAACTGTAAAAATGAGATTATAATAGGTAGTGTTAAAGAATTAAAAGAACATGGAGAAAATGTTAATGAAAATATGGATTTACATAAACCACAAATTGATGAAATCAAAATAAAATGTCAAAAATGTAAAAACTTAATGTCCAGAATTCCTGATGTAATAGACTGCTGGTATGATTCTGGTGCAGCACCATTTGCACAATTCCACTATCCTTTTGAAAATAAAGAAATGTTTGAGAAGAGCTTTTCTTATGATTTCATAGCAGAAGCTATTGATCAAACTAGAGGATGGTTTTATACTTTACATGTTTTAGGAGCTTTATTATTTGAAAAAGAAGCATACAAAAGTGTTGTTTGCGCTGGACATGTTGTTGATGAAAAGGGAGAAAAAATGTCTAAGAGTAAAGGCAATGTAATTGACCCATGGGAAGTATTCAATACAATGGGGGTTGATGCAACTAGACTACAGTTCTGTATAAACGAACCTGGTGATCAAAAAAGATTTAGTATTAATTTAGTAAATCAGCAGGTAATGCCTTTTTTAACAATATTATGGAATTGTTATCAATATTCAAAAGACTTAAACACAATGACAAAAACAAATTTACAAATAGAAGATAAATGGATCTTGGCTAAAACTAATATTTTAATAGAACAATTAACATCAGACCTTGAAAAACATCATTATAATAAATGTTTAACATTGTTAATATCATTTGTTAATGAAGATTTATCAAGGACTTATATTAAGTTGATAAGAGATAGAGTTGATGATAAAGATCCTACATTAGGTTATGTTTTCAATTATGTTTTCGAAAGATTAACTAAATTATTAGCACCATTTGCTCCATACATCTCTGACTACTTATATCAAAATATAGAAAAGAAAAGCGTCCATCTTTCTTCATGGCCTAAAGTTGACAAGAAACTCGTTGATCCTAAATTAATTGAAGCAATGGAAAAGTCACAGAAAATAATACAAACTATATTACATGAAAGAGAGAAAGTAGGATTAGGAGTAAGATGGCCACTTGCTAAAGTTACTATCTTTGAAAATGAAGAAGTGGTAAATCTTTGTGAAGATATAATTAAAACACAGACTAATATAAAAAAGATTAAGGTCATAAGCGATTCACATGAATGGACTAATGTAAAGAATGCAGTTGAAACAGATTGGGTAAAACTTGCTGTTGATACTGAACTGACTTCTGAACTTGAAAATGAAGGATTTGCTAGAGAGATTACAAGATTAATACAAGATTTAAGGAAAAAGGCCGGACTGAAAAAGGAGAATAAGATTAATGCTTATGTTGATGTTTCTATGGACTTGGGAGGATTTACTGAGAATATTAAAGAAAAGATAGGAGCTGTAAAACTTGTGCTTGGAAATCCAGGGAATAATACTGAATTTTCTGTTAATAAGGTTATTAGGGGCCAAAACGTAGAGATTTTTGTTGAAGTACTTTAAAAACAAGCTTTAAATACTTTTCTGCACCTTGATAAATACAAGGGGGTTTAAGGGCAAATGGGTAAAAAAGAATTAACTATTGTTAATATTGTTGCATCTACTTTTTTAGATAAAGATATTCCTCTTATTAAATTAGCTGAAAAATTACCAAATACAGAGTATAATCCTGAACAGTTTCCCGGACTTGTTATGAGAATTAGGGAACCTAAAACTTCTGCTTTGATCTTTGGATCTGGTAAGGTAGTTTGTACAGGTGCTAGATCAATGACTAAATTAAGACAAAGCATAAAACAGATTGTTAAAAACGTTGAGAAAATAGGAATTAAGATCACTATTAATCCAAGAGTTAAGGTACAAAACATGGTAGCTTCTGGTTCTATTGATATGGACTTGAACTTGAATATGCTTGCTATGGAACTTGAAAATACAGAGTATGAACCTGAACAGTTTCCTGGTTTAGTTTATAAGTTAGCTGGTACTAGAGCTACATTTTTACTTTTCTCTAATGGAAAAATTGTTTGTACTGGAACAAGATCTGAAACTCAGTTGAAAGAAGCACTAGATAAACTAATTGCTAACTTGACTGAACTTAAGAAGAAAGAGTGAATAAGATGAGTTGGTTATATAGAAGATTAGGAATTATTTATGATTGGGAAGATTTTGTAGAAGACGCTAGAGTCAATAAGAGGAGAGTTAATATTGATACAAATAATCATAGGGATTCTAATGTTTTTAATGTTGAAGCTATGACAAGGAGAAAGAGATTTGTATTAATGAAGGGAGACTATGCTGTTGATAGTGGTGATATGATTACAAATACTTTAGTTACTTATGCTGATTCTGTTGCAAGAAGATTGGAGAGGGAAGGATTAGATGTTGCTATTAATGGTATTCCTTTTTCAAGATTTGATGAAAGAAAACAACATCATAGACTTGCTACTGATATGTGATTAAATTTTATAATATGGGGACTAAAAATGACTTGGACAGATCAAGAGATTGCAGCTTATCATCCACTCGATTATCCACCATTAAATCTTTTATACCAAGATAGAGAAATTTCTAGATATAATCCTGAAGAAAGAGCAAGATTTTTAGCTGATGTTGTTTTGAGACTTGGAATGACAGATCATGATCTTTTAATGAGAGTTGCTGCTAGCCAAGGAAAAGCTGAAGCACTAAGACTACTTGAGGAAATGGTAGTTGCTGGTCATGGAGCTCAAATTAGCAAAGTTGCAGATAATATAGGTCTTCCTTTAGAGTAGAATAACCCACTTAACAGTTACAAATCTGTAGTTTTTTCGGATTTTCTTGGCAAAAACATATAAATTTCAATACATATACTAATAGACAATATTCTTTTTAATATAACCAGCCTAAACTAAAAGAGGAAAATATGGATCTAACTAAACAAGTTGAAAAATTTAGAGATTTTATGGAAGCTAATTATGTTACTGAGATCCATACACTTATTCAAAAAGGTGCAAAATCTCTTACTATTGACTTTAAACTTATTGCAGAGTTTGATCCTGAACTTTCTGAACTACTTATTGCTGAACCTGAAGAAGTAATCAAAGCTGCTGAACTTGCTCTTGAACAATTTGAAATAACAAAGAAAAGTACATTGGATAGAGTTAGAATAAAAAATTTACCGGTAAGTCAAACTATAAAAATAGGGGAGATTAGAAGCAAAGATCTTGGACGATTTATTTCTGCTGAGGGAATTGTAAGGCAGTCTTCTGATGTAAGACCACAAGTAACTTACGCAAAGTTTGAATGTGCTGCCTGTGGAAATACTATTTCTATTCCACAACTTGATGCTAAATTTAAAGAACCCTCAAGATGCACCTGTGGTATGCGTGGAAGATTTAGACTACTTTCTAAAATTCTTATTGATGCACAACATCTTAAGATTGAGGAAATACCTGAAAAACTAGAAGGTGGTGAACAGCCAAAAAGGTTGAGTGTATTTTTAAAAGAAGATCTTGTTGAACCACATATGGAAAGGAAATGTTCTCCGGGTGCTAAAGTAATTATTAACGGAATTGTTAAAGAAGTTCCAGTACAACTTAAAACAGGAGCACAATCAATTAGATATGATATTATACTAGAAGCAAATTATATTGAACCTCTTGAAGAAGATTTTTCTCAGATTGAAATTAAAGAAGAAGAAATACAAGATATACTTGCCTTTTCTAAAAGAAAAGATGCTTTTGAATTATTATCAAAGGCTATTGCTCCTTCAATAAGTGGACATGAAAAAATCAAAGAAGCTTTAGTTCTACAGATGCTTGGTGGGTGCAGAGTTGTAAAACCAGATAAAACAACAAGAAGGGGGGATATTCATATGCTTCTTTGTGGTGATCCTGGAAGCGGAAAAAGTGTAATACTACAGTTTATTTCTAAAGCTGCACCTAAAGCTAGATTCATCAGTGGTAAGGGTGCCTCTTTAGATTATAATGAACCATTATTGATTAGAAAAAATGGTATTTTACAAATTATCAGGATTGGTGAACTTGTGGATTTAAATTGTGATAATTTAGATGAGAAATTTATAGATTTAAAAGATACAATTGAGGCATTGTCTCTAAACATCAAAAATAAAAAGTTAGAATGGAATACTGTTAATTCGGTATATAGGCATAAGACTTCTGATAAATTACTTAAATTTACATTGGAATCAGGACGGGAGGTTACAGTAACAAAAGATCATAGCATCTTTATTTTGGAGAATGGAGGAATTATTACTAAAAATGCTGCAGAATTAAAGATGAAAGATTGCGTTGTTATGCCTTCTAAAATTCCAAATTTAAATTGTGAATTTCTCTTATCCTTACATTTAGCTAGGCTAATTGGTTATTATATTGCTGAAGGACATATGAGAAATACAAATGGATCATATAAAATAGAATTTACTCTTAACAAAGCTGAAAATTATATCATTGATGATATTAAATCAATCTCTAAAGATTATTTAGGCAGTGAAGCCAGATCTTATGCACATGGAGAAAATGGTGTACGAGTAATAATTTATGGTAAAGAAGCTTATTTTAAATTTATAAGTTTAATGCCAGATCTTGTTGGAAAGGGGGCCTTAACTAAAAGAGTTCCAATTTTAATTTTAAATTCTGATTCGAGTATTAAAAAAGAGTTTATTAAGGGATATATTGCAGGTGATGCTGGAGTAACAAAATCTAAAGAATTGATGTCTGATTTATTATATTTATATTTGGAGGAATCTATTATTGCTTCATGTAATTCAAGATTAGACAAAGGAGAAAAAGAAATCAAAGGAAGAAAAATAATAAGCAGGGGTTATAGATATGATTTAAAGGCCCCACACCCAAAAAAGAAATTTAAAAATAGATACGTTAATCCTCCATTCGCAGCATTAAATGAATTATTAAATGAATCTTTTTTTAGGGACAAAATTTCACATGATTATAAACGAGCAAATTGTACCAGGTTTGGGAATCATAATTTTTTAAAAAGACTTGAATTTATAAATATAAACATCCTTGCTTCCGGTCCAGAACTAAAAAATAGATTTGGAGAATCTATTTTAGAGTACTTTACAGAGAACAGTAAGATTTTTACAAAAATTAAATCAGGAAGACAATGTTTCATTGCTTTGTCTGAATATGGGCAACAATTGACGCAAGAGTTAATTGAATTTAAAACTTTAATGAATGGTGATTTAGGTTTTATACGTATTAAAAAAATAGAGGAAGTTGATTCAAGTTCCCCTTATGTTTATGATATTTCTGTTCCTGGAAATGAAAATTTCGTTGGTGGTTTTGGAGGCGTTATTTGTCATAATTCTGGTGCAGGAATTACTGCTTCAGTTGTTAAAGATGAATTTTTGAAAGGATGGAGTCTTGAAGCTGGTGCATTAGTATTAGCTAACAAGGGAATAGCTGTTGTTGATGAGCTTGATAAAATGAGTCATGAAGACAGATCTGCGTTACATGAAGCACTTGAGCAACAAACAATAACAATTTCGAAAGCTAATATTCAAGCGACCTTGAGGGCTGAAACAACTTTACTTGCTGCTGCAAATCCTAAACTTGGAAGGTTCGATCCTTATAGTCCAATAGCTGCACAAATTGATTTACCTTCAACATTAATTAATAGGTTTGACTTGATATTTCCAGTAAGAGATATTCCAAGTAAAGAAAAAGACGAAAAGATTGCAATGCATGTATTACAATCTAATATTGATTCAAGTATCTTTGAAACTGAAGTTACCCAGGACTTTTTGAAAAAATATATTGCTTATGCAAAAACTAGAATAAAACCTGAATTAACCAAAGCTGCTATAAATGAAATTAAAAATTTTTATGTTACTTTAAGAAATTCAGGACAAGCTGGAGAAGCTGGAATAAAACCAATTCCTATTTCTGCAAGACAACTGGAAGGATTAATAAGATTATCAGAAGCTTCTGCTAAATCAAGATTAGGTGAGAAGGTAAGTAGAGAAGATGCACAGAGGGCAATTGCTCTGATGAAACATTGCCTTACTGAGGTTGGTATTGATCCAGAAACAGGACAGATTGATATTGATAGGATTTCAACTGGTATTTCGGCTTCTAAAAGAGGGAAGATAATCACTATAAAAGATATTATTAATACATTAACTGCTAAAGGAATGGAATTGATACCCATAGAGGAGATTATTGCTGCTGCTGCTGAAAAGGGAATTGAGGAATCTGTAGTTGAAGAAGCTATAGAAAAATTAAAAAGAGAGGGGGATCTTGCAGAAATAAAGAAAGGACATGTGACTAAAATATGATACAAAGACAAGTTGCTTACAGAGTTAGTATTGATGAATTACAGAAAGGACAGTTTGTTAAAGGTGCTGGAGAATGGGATTCTAATTACGTTGTCGTGGATGGAAAGAAAATTTCTAGAGTTAATATTATCGGGGCTATAATTGAAATGCTGAAAAATGAGGATAATAGTTATTTTACTGCACTTGTTGATGATGGTTCTGGAAATATTAGAATTCGTGGATGGAAAGAAGAGATTAATTTGTTTGATGGACTTAATGTTGGAGATTTAGTTTTACTTGTTGGAAAAATTAAGGATTATACTGGGGCAATTTATATTACTCCTGAGATTGTCCGTAAACTTGAGAATAAGAAATGGCTTGAGTTAAGAAAAATTGAAATGAAACAAAATGGTTCTATTACTGTTGTTGATGATTTACGAAGTGCTATTGTTGATAAGTTAAAGGAATTAGATAATCAAGAGGGAATTGAAATTTCTGAACTTTCTAGATTACTGAGGATTGCTGAAGAAGAAGTTGAGAAGGATATAGAAGTTTTAATTAAAGATGGAGAAGTTTATCAAGTCAGACCTGGTTTTTTAAGATTGATGTGAACTTTTTATAGAAGAGGAGTACCCCTTCAACCCATATGATGAGAGCTCTTTGGAGAGTTTTATTATTACAGACAGGGTGAGCCAAATTGGATAGAACGATGTTGTGTAACCGCGAATACTTGGAGCGGCGAGCGAATGAAATGAGTGAAGAGTTGCGCTTTTCTATTTTTTTCTTTTTTTAGTTTCAAAATTTATGCGCAATTAAACACAACGATGTTATGTAACCCGAATGAAATGAGGGTGACTGAGGCGAAGCCGAAGGAAAGTTAAGTTTTGTACTTTAAGAAGATTTTTATACTCTATTAGGGTTATTTTTTGTATGAGTGAATCAACTGGATGTCCTCAATGTGGGACTGGTGTGTTTTATGAATATCAGCAAGGGTTTTATGATTATGATCAGAATAATCCTGCAAATTATAGTTGTAATTGTAAAGGATGGAATAAGAGAGAAGAGGATGAGGGAGTAAAAAGGAATGAAAATTCCGGATTAGTCGAGAAGATTAATAATGATCGAAGAAGAGGATCTTAGTACAAAACTTAATTTTATATAATTCCTGTTATGCGTCCCGAACGGAACAAAGTGGAGTGAGAGCGCAGCGTGGTGCGAACGAAGTGAGAAGTTCGGGGCTCGCCGAAAATTCGTTGTTATCGTAGTTGTTGAAAAATAGTTATTAACTTTCAAGTGGTAAAATAAACGAAAGATTTATAAAGTATAATAAATAACCATCAATATGAAAATGAAAAAAACTTTAACTAGCATCGTTTTGGCAGGAGCTTTAGCTCTTAGTGGATGTGATGGAAGTGGAAAAGTCGACGATTCTCGATATGATTTCAAAGGTAAATTGGGAAATGAGCAAGTTAAATTTAAACGATATGGCGAAACTTGGAGCTGGTCAAGTGATAATACAAATTACCTAACTATTACAAGAGAAGATGGAAAAACTAGCACTTACATCGACAGAAAAAATGATTTGAAATTAGATGAAGTGAGAATCGGAGACAAAGTTTATGGAAACGATGCTGTTGGACAAAAAGCATTAGAATTAGCACAAACACAATTTGATGGTTATTTGACAAAAATTCTTGAATACAAACAGCAAAAAGCTGTTGAATCAATAAAATAAATCTTTCGTTCTATAATTTTTATTTTTCAACAATTTCGTTAAAATTTTGTTAGGTGAAGTGCGAAGCATTTCATAAGGTTTTCTTTTATGATTTTAACGAAGATAACAACGAATTTTCGGTTTTAACCTCTGTGGAGGCGAGCCCAGAATTGAGTTTAATAAGTGTTAGCCGACCCGAATATTAGTGATGGCAAGGCGAAGCCTTGAGTTTCAAAACAGCAACAATATTTATATACTCTTTTCAACACCTCCCCGTTATGCTAATCAAAAGATCAGAAGCAAGAAAAAAAGAGAATTCTAAGGACTGTACAATTTGGGAATATGATTTTCCAACCAAAGATTTTAGCTATGCAACGGCCTGGATTGATGGTCGTTATCCTGAAGAACGAAGGGCAACGAATCTAGACTGTGAGGAAATTTACTTTGTAATATCAGGTTCTGGGATTGTGCATTCTGAGAAAGGTGATTTTGAAATTAGTGAAGGGGATGCGTATTTCTTTGAGAAAGGGGAAATATATTGGGTCGAAGGGGACAAATTGTTGTTGGCATTGATCAATGCTCCACAATGGACTCTTGAGCAGCATAAGATGGTTGATTGATTTGCTGTTTTGAAATTTCGGCTAACGATGTTATGTCTCCCGACGACTTAAAGGAGGAGAGCGCAGCGTGGTCTGAGCCGAAGGCGAGGAGTCTGCCGAAGCATAGAAATTTTTATAAATTTATCTTTGTTATATTATGAGTATGTCTATTGATCAAATTGTACGAGGAGATACTGTTCTAATTAGGGCTGGCGTAAGGTCTAAGAATCTTGATTATGAAACTGTTTTTGATAGAGATGTTACCGGAAAAGTCATTTTTTTAAAGGGAAAACAATTAACTGTCGATATACCAAGTTATCCTAAGTTAAGAACATACGACTTGGATAAAGTAGAAAAGTATGCTGAGGCAGATTGAGCATAATGATGTTATGTAACCCGAATGAAATGAGGCTCGAAGAACGAGCGATAGCGAGTTCACTCCTGAACCGAACAGAGCTGGAGGGTCGAGCATTTGCGAAGCAAAGCGGAGAAGTCGCAAATGAGCCGTGGATGGTGGGAATGCTCGTCGTTCCTTTAATAGTTCAGATTGTCGCCGAACATTCAAAAGATTTTTATACTTTTAACTTCTTGATATACTAAAATGGTGATGGATAAAGAAAAGTTGATGACTGCTATCTTAAATATAACTATATTAACTGTAATTATACTTTTAGTTACCTATTTTTTTGTAACCCAAAAAAGGATTATAGGCCCAATTATGATTGTGCTTGGAATCATTTCTATTCTTCCTCTTCTTTTATTTAAAGTGCCTATACGGATTTTAAAGGCAGAGATACTTTTTGGGTTAATAGACAATGGAATTCTAGCAATTTTTGCTTTGTCAGGTGCAGAACTTTTTGGAATTTTGGGTGCAATAGTCGGAGGTTTAGTTGGAAATGCAATTACAGATGGGTTTGCTGGCATTTTTGAAGGTTATGAATGGCAGAAAATAAAAAAATTAAAGATAAAAGACAAAAGAACTGCTCTAACTGTAGCGATTGGTAAACTAGCTGGTTGTTTATTTGGCGGAGGAATTGTATTAACAATTGCTTGGTCAATCTTAAATTTAGTGTGAGGCGACAATCAATTTTTTAAGGGTGGGTGGTTTGGGGAAATACGGCTCATTTGCGATTGAATATAATCCTTGTTAGTAGAGTTTTTTCGCAGAAAAAACCAAGCCAGAATGCAATGTCCCGAAGACGAAGTCGTAGGGCTGGCGAAGAGTAAGTTTGTGTGCCGTTGATTATTCTTGAGAATTTTTGAGGGCATCACTCTGTCTTCTTAGTAACTCGTAGCAAATTTGCATTCCGCATTCGTAATAAGCTCTTGCTTCTTTACTTGGAGCATTTTGCATTCCAAGATTAAGAATGCGATAAATTTGAGGATTTTCTTCTTCAATCCTACGAGTTACGGCAGGATCATTTTCTGCAATATTATACTTTCTCAAAAATTCCATAAATGTTTCTTCAGTAACTGCTGGCAAACCTTCAAGTGTTCTTGTCATAAGAGTAGGTTTGCAGAACTAATTTTTAAAGATTTATATACTGAAGAAGCACATGTAGGCACACAAACTTATTTCTACTAATCCTTGTTAGCAGACCCGAAGGAGTGAAGCGAC
>CAZTRI010000003.1:0-6229 GCA_964616675.1 Candidatus Woesearchaeota archaeon | reverse complement strand
CCAAACACAATATCAGCATAATTATTTAAAATTCTTATTCCTTCTGCATCATCACCAACTAATTTTCTCCAGCCGGCATGTTCTGGTACTTGACCTCTTGTCAATCTTTGATCCCAAATACCATTAGTTAAATCTAGTTCTGCTCCTTCAAAAAAATCAAAATCTACATCCAAATAGGTTCTAGTAAGAACTTCTGGACTTAATCTTAATAATCCTGGGCATACCTCTTGTATCTTTGCTCTTGTTGGAACCCTTTCTTCACGTCTTTCCATCGGAACTGACATATCTCCATCATATTCGTAAGCTATTCCAGCACTTGTCCAGAAACCTTTCTTAAATAATCGCAATCTATCATTAATTGTTCTTTCACTTCCATCTGCATTTCTTAATCTATTATAATCTTCTAATCTTGCTATTAAAGATTCGCTTGGCGTTAATGGCCTTGGCTGACTTTCAAATAATGGCTGTGTTGAATTTATATCACTTGAACATGCTTCTCTTAATGCTGCTAATCCTCTACCATATCCACCTGAGATATAACCTTCTTCTGGTACATGAGAATATAGTTTTACTTGATTTTCCATAATTTTAGAAATAAAGAAAAACTTATAAACTTAACTTTTAGGGTTGAAGGGAGAATCCCTTCTACAACATTATTTTAACATTTAACTTCATATATACTATCATGGACTTTCTCAATGCAGCCTTCTAATTTTGGAACTTCCCGAATCTTATAATATCTTTTTGTTGCATCAGACAAATAAATGTATTGAATATTGTACTTTTTTAGTAACTTGAGATCGACCTGGGTGGTTCCAGAGGAATAAATTACATCAATATCTTTCAACCTCTCATTTGGATTTGGAGCCAAAATGAAATAAGAATCAACAATATTCTTCCTTTTTCCGAAATAGTTTAGCATGTTCCCTTCAAAAACATTTGTTAATACATTTACGTCAGATTTTGTGTTTTCCTTAATCCATGTGAAGTCACGAACATATTCCTTATTAATTGGTTCTGTATACTGCATTACTTTCACTGATGGAACTATTGAAAAGATTATAATTAAAACAATAAGAGCAGTTGTAATAGCTGGATAAAAATTTGAAAATTTTGTTTTAACAATATAACTATCTAACCATAATATGAAGTATGCAGAAAAGATTGCCAGCACAATTCCAATAAATAAAACACCAAGGGTAAATGGAATTAAACGTAATACAAGTAATAAAATTATAGATAATATCATTGCGGAATACAAATGAATATTTTTTGATTTAGACCTAAATAGAGAAAAATAAATACCAATAGAACCACAAATAATTGGTAAAATACCTATCATAAAAGGTAAGTATGTGAAATCAAAGTGTTTGAATGCAGTGGATAATAAACTTTCTGGGATGTTTTGTCTGATTAAGTCAAGACCATAAACCAAAAATGCCTTCTTGTAAGTTATAAAAACACCCAATGGGATTAAGATCATTGAAAATAATCCTGCTTCTTTCTCAATCTTGCTAGTTGGAAAACCTTCTGCTACTAAAATGAAAAAGTAAAATGCTAAAATTAATAATAATATAAGGGAAGAAATGTGCATAAAGGCAAGGGTAAATATACTAACTACAAACCAAAATCTGAATTTAGGTTCTTTTAGTTTCATAAAACATAAGAATGAAAAGAAAATTATTATGATCTCTAGATTATAAACTGAAAGAACATTAAAAGTCTCTTTATATAATAAAGGAAAGAAACTAGCTAATGTTGCACTGAATAGTGAGGCCCATTGATTGTTTGTTAGCTCTATGGTTGTTAGATAAATAATTACAAAAAGAAGAGCAATTAAAAATTCAGAGAGAATACCTACAAGTGCAGTATCACCTAAGCTTAATAATGCTAACACAAGCGAATATACCTTGGGATATAATATTTCTCTGCCACCATAACTTAATCCGTCAGATACAAGAAAATTTTTCTCCTTTGCTAAATGCTCTATATGCTTTAAATGAAAATAAGACTGGTCATCTGAAAAATAGTTTAAATTTACTGAAAAATAAAGTCTAGTACCTAAGATAAAAAGAAACAATAATGTAAATACTATTTTACTCAGCTTTTGGCTCATCCTTATGCTCCAATTTTGACTTTATATTATGCTCAACCACCTCAAAATAATCATAAAACTTCTGCGTTAGTTTTAGTAATTTTGATCGACCATATTTTTCTGACACTATAAAGTTTAAATCTTCCAATGCTTGGATGTGATCATATGCTGTAGTCCCTCGTATTTTTATGATGTCACTTTGCAATGCTGGATTTTTATATGCTATTACAGCTAAAGTCTCTTGTGTAGGTCTATCCAACTCCGAGGAAGTAAGGAGCTTTTCTGTTAGGAATAAGTAGTCTTTTTTAACTGCTAGCTTCCACTTATTGTCTTCATTTATGATTTGTAAAGAAGATTTTTTTTGGATATAGTCCTTTTTTAAATCCTCTAAACATTCCTTTAGAACACCAGCAGAACCAATCTCTGTTAATGTTCTTAATTCTTCTATATCTACAAATCTGCCTACTGTGAAAAGAATTGCTTCTACTTTGTTTTTTGAATCTTGATCCATAGGTTAACAAACTAACAATAAGTATTTAAAAGTTATCTGCCAAAAAGCTTTAATAAGAATTCTTTAAGCCTAGTTAACCTGTCAATAATAACATTCCTTAGCTTCTCTTTTTCTACATCATTAAATTCTACCTCTGTGGCTACAACTTCTGGTTTTAAACAAACATTATTCTGACATAATTCAGATTTACATTCATAATTTCCGTAACATTCTGCACCTAACTCTTTTCTTAATTCTATAAGTTTTCTTCCAGAACAAAAAATATCATTAGTAAAGAAACCTACTGCAACGCAGCTATTCTGATATAAGCAACCAGTAGCACATGCAAATGTTTTTTCTTTTAAATTTTCAACTTTAGGTTTTGTTTCTTCTTTAGGTGGTTCGTCTTTTGAGAAAGTAATTATTGCTCTGCCACCCTCTGTTAATGCATTGTAATAAATATTCTTTACATTAATATTCAAGTAACCAACTTGTTTTCCTTGTCCAACATAAATTGTTACTTGAACTCCATCCACATCAACTAAAATTGTGTCTCTTCTAACATCTGCAAGAGTAACTTTTTCACCAGTTCTTAGATTTACTGTATCACCTTCCATTAACTCAAAGTAAGCCTCTCCAGCTCTGCTCCCAATTAGTTTCTGGTTTCTTGCAGCCAAATAAACTACTGCTGTATCATATTTACTGCCTTGCTCATCTGAAACGCTATCAACATAAATCTCGATATCACCTATCTTTGCAGACTCTTTCTCATAAATTTTCTCCGTTATACCATTGACATCAAATATTGCATATCCTTTATCATTTTCAGTACCTGTATTTATTAACTTGATAGGTTGACCTGATAAAATGATTGTTGTATCTACCTTAAGAGTACTAGGAGCAGCCAAAGCATCATGAGCAAATTTACTTAATGGTGGATTCCATCTTTCACGCACTACAGCTAATACAGATGTGGATAATAAAATTAATACTAAACATATTAAGATAATTTTTCTTTTCATTTTTTGATTGTGATTAAAGTCCTGTCAAACTCTTCCTCAGCTGTATCTTCTATACCGCTTACCTTTATTTCTACATCATTGATCACTTCTGTTTTGTAATTGCTTACTGTTTTTATAACACCATCAACTGCTATTGTTGCTCTGCCTTCTTCCAAGCTGTCTGTCCTTATTAACATTACTGATTTCCCATTTACCTCAACTGGATCATTAACTGCAAGATCAAAAGTCCTTCCTTCTACTGAAAATATTTCTGTAGATGGTTTTTTTATTGATAAAATTATTCTATCAAATTCATATTCTGGAAATTCTTTTATGGATTCAATGTTAACTAAATTATCTTCTATAACTGCTGTCTCTCCTACAAGAAAAACTCTGTTCTTATCATTAACAAATACCATCACACCTTGTTCTGCAGGCATTACCTTAATAATATTACCCCCTACATCTAAACGCTGACCATATGCTAACTCAAATCTTCCTGTTGTTGAAGAACCACCAACTTCTTTTATTCCAAGATCACTTACAAGAAGAACAACGTAATCTAATGCAGTTCCATGTACGTTATTTAATTCTTCTAATTTTATCTGCAATCCTTCTTTGTTTGTTATTTCATTAATATTGAGAATTACTGGTTTTTTATTAACCATTAGTTCTGCTGTATCGTATTCATTAACTTTAATTAATTTAATTATAACTCCATTTACTGAAACAGCTTCTGAGGGATAAATCGTAATCTCATTAGTGCCTTTAACTATAATTGTATTACCAGTAATATTAGGAGATATAGAGTTCAGTGCAGAAAATGCTGATAAAGTAATTATAATTATTACTAATAGCCCTACAGGAGTATTCCAACCTCTTTTATTCATTATAGTAATAAATTACTTTTATTTTATTTATAAATGTTATTATTTGGTTTAGTTAATTTCATATCTTAAAATAGCTGCAACACCACCTAAATCTCTTAACTGTCCACCTTCTTTTGTACCTGAAGAAATAATCATTACATCTGCTGCTATAGCAACTGCTTTCCCTTCTAAATCCTCAAATTCTTCTGCCCGATCTTCTGAAATAAGCAATTTATCAACAGCACCTGTCTCGAGTGCAGCCACAACATTAGCTCTTCCATAAGCTACCTTATTAGAACTTTTTGCAAGCATAGTAAAGAACACATCTAATATCTTTTTTTCTTTCATTATCTCTTCATTAGCAAGTTCTTCTTGAGATTTATTTACCAGCTCTTCTAAACCAAACTCACCAGTGTAACTAAGATCTTTTACTGCAATAACTTTTTTCTTTAAGTCAGTATGAAGATAATCTCCTGCTAAGAATTTCTCTTTTGTCGTTCCAGGACCTCCAAGAAGAACACCTTTAATATCCTTATTAGTAAAAAACTCATTGTTTGCAACTTCAGCAATCCTCTGATAGAATTCGTGTGCTGCAATTTCTCTACCTCTTGCAAAACGCTGCTGGGAATTATGTACCACTAAACCGTTTGCAATAAAATTCTTATTTTCAACTTCAAAGTCTATCATCTCTACAGTTTTAGATGAACTAAGAACATCTTTTACTTTTACAGGCTTGCCTTTATCATCTAATAAGAAATTATGTGGTGTTATTTTCTCTGCTGGAACTGCTGAGCCATCTTCTAAAAATACTAAATGATCTTTGGAACATTCTAGGATTTCTTTTGCTGTAAATATTTTGTAAACTTCTTCTACTTTTGTAGTCCATTTCTTAATAACCTTAGAAGGTTTTAATTTCTTTGTATCAAAATCATAACTCATTACTTCTTCCCCTTCTAATACCTCTTCCATTGTAACTATCTGACCATCTGCTAATAATATCATTGTGTCAACTGCAAGGCACTGACCCCCAGCTTTCATTTTTCCTGGAACCCCTGAATGAAGCTCTTTACTTTTTACAATCCTAGTTCCATGAAGAAAACCAACACAGCCATCCCGATTATCCATAGCAATTAACCCATAAGTTGAGAGTGTATGAAGCATCTCCTCAAGAACGTCTAACTTGAAATCATGATCACATCTGTAAAGCCTGATTGTAACTGGATCAGGAGGTTCAATACTCCATACATCAGTATCAACTTTGGAAGGATTATCAGATTTATTTCCTGAAAAAACTGCAAGACCATTTGGAGGAGTTGTTTTGAATAAACGAAGATGTCTTATCATTCTCTCTAACGCATCTACAACATTCTTTCTGTTTGTTTTATCTTTGATATTAGATGCTGTAGATTTTTCCTGCTCTAAATGCTGAATAATTTTTATCATATCATATCCAGCTGGAACATAAACAGAAACAAGCTCAGTGTGTCTACCTCGAATACCTTTCAACTGGTTTACAAACTTCCTTAACTTATATCTTTGTGTTGCATCCATCTTTGTTTTTTGTTAAAATAATAGTATATAAGGTTTGTTAGACTGTAATTAATATTGGCTATAATTCTAATTTTACTTCTTTGCCGTAAGTTATTTTCTCTGAGTTTGTAACTGCTTTTAGATCTGCCTCAACTTTCTTTAAGTTTTTATTTATACATGTTAATAACTTTACAGGTTCTTTTAGAGATTTTCCACTTCTTGATTTTTCTTTTCTAACAAATAC
>CAZTRI010000002.1:0-14034 GCA_964616675.1 Candidatus Woesearchaeota archaeon | reverse complement strand
ACTAGAACTTCTACTGCACTCTCTCCTATTTTTTCTATATTCTTACTTATTAATTTTTTATCTGATTTTGGCCATTCTAATAAATGAACGCTTTTTTGTTTTACTGTTTTCTTATAATAAAGATTATATAATTCCTCTGTAATGAAAGGCATAACAGGTGAGAACATTTTGATTTGGACTAATAATGCATTATATATTGTGTATTGCGCACTTTTTCTTGCTTCTTTTCCCCTTATATCTGGATTATATAATCTGTGTTTTATTATTTCAAGATAATTATCACAAAAAGTATTCCAAAAGAAATTTTCAACTTCACTTTTAACTTTAGAATATTCATATTTGTCAAAACTTTTTGTGCATGTTTCTATTAACCTATTTAATTTACTTAATAACCATTGATCAATTACTTCTAATTTTTTTGGTTTCTTTCCATCATAATCTCCAAGATTCATAAAAGCAAATTTAGAGGCGTTCCATAATTTTACAATAGTTTTTTGTCCTGAAACTAATTCTTTTTCCTGGAATGAAAGATCTTCACCTAATTTTGAACTTGCAGCCCAGAACCTTAATGCGTCTGCACCAAATTTATCCAGAACTATTCTTGGATCAACAACATTGTCTTTACTCTTACTCATCTTTTTTCCGTGTGGATCTAAAGCCCAACCAGATATAACTACATCTTTCCAAGGATTTGTATTATTATGAAGCTGACTCTTTACTAATGTATTGAATAACCAGAATGAAATTATATCATGTGCCTGTGGACGTAATGTCATTGGATAAAGTTTTTTGTAAAGTTTTGGATATAATGAAGCTGCTATTTGTGGGGTTAAACTACTTGTTGCCCAAGTATCAAGAACATCTTTGTCAGGAGTAAACTCATTTCCTCCGCATTTACATTTCTTCAAAGGCTTATCTTTTAAAGGATCAACAGGCAGCTGTTTTTCTTCAGCTAAAATAATACTACCACATTTATTACAGTACCATAAAGGAAACGGAACTCCAAAAAATCTCTGCCTGGAAATACACCAATCCCACTGCAGACCTTTAACCCAATTTTCATATCGATTAAACATATGTTTGGGATACCAGTTTAATTTTTTACCAGCTGACAAAAATTTTGGTTTTAAATCTAAATATCTAATAAACCATTGCTTACTGTTAAGGATCTCTACTTCTATCCCACATCTTTCATGAACGTTAACAATATGTTTTATGGTTTTTTGATTTATTAATAATTTATCTGATTTTAAATCTTCAATTATTTTCTTTCTTGCTTCTTTAATTGATAACCCTTCATAAGTTCCTGCATTTTTATTCATCTTACCATCTTTTGTAATACTCATAACTAAAGGTAATTTGTGTGCTTTATACCACTCTATATCAGTCTGATCTCCAAATGTACAGCACATAACAATTCCAGTTCCTTTATTTGGGTCTGCTCTTTCATCTGGTAGTATTGGAACCTCTTTGTTAAATAATGGAACTTTAGCTTTCTTACCTTTTAAGTTTGTATACCTTTTGTCAGTAGGGTGATAGAAAATAGCAACACAACTTCCTAACATTTCTGGTCTTGTTGTTGAAATAATCAAATCTTTTCCATCTAACTTGAAGATTATATCATTAAAACTACTTTCCAATTCCTTATCTTCCAGCTCTACTTGTGCAATTGCTGTTTCACATTGCGGACACCATATTGTTGGGGCTTCTTTCTGATATTCCCTACCTGCCTTGTATAAATCAATGAAACTTTTTTGAGAAATTTTTCTACAGTGATCATTTATCGTTGAATAAAATATATTATAATCCGCACTTACCCCTATGTTTTTCCAATCTTGAACAAAATCAGGTCTTATTTCTTCCAATGTTTTTAAACATAATTTTATGAATTCATTTCTTTCCATCTTGGTTGCTTTTACATTTTTCATTTTTTCAATCAATCTTTCTGTAGCTAGACCGTTATCGTCCGTACCAAATGGATAGAATACATTCTCACCTTTCATTCTATGATACCTTACAATTATATCCTGCTGAGTATAACTAAATGTATGACCTATATGCATTTTACCTGAGACTGTTGGCGGTGGTGTATCAACTGAAAAAATCTTAGCTTTGGATTTAGGATTAAATGCATAAACTTTTTCTTTGTCCCATAAGTTAATCCATTTCTTCTCTGAATCCTTAAAATTATAGTTATCAGCCATATATAGAAAAGTTAACTTGAGAGTAAATATTTAAATGTGATGGAAACCTTTAAAAAGAATTTCTCATTTGTGTTTTCTAGAAGGGTTCGTAGCTCAGCCTGGGAGAGCACACGACTGAAGCTCGTGGGGTCAGGAGTCCAAATCTCCTCGAACCCATTTATTTTTTAGAAATCTTTAAATAGAATCAAGAAACTAAATTGATTAGATAAAAAAGTGGTTATTATGTTAAGAAATAAAAAAGGTGCAATTGAAATGTCAATGACTACTATTATAGTCATTGTTCTTGGTGTTACTTTACTTATTCTTGGTTTGGCTTTTGTAAGAAATATATTTACAAAGATAGGTGGAATCTCTGATGAAACATTCAATGCTGCACAAGAGCAACTAGGTGGATTAGAAAGAGTGGATAGACTTTTAACAATTAATCCTTCAAGATTTGAACTTAAACAAGGAAAACATATGGTAGTAAAAGTTATTGTTGCCAATATGGGAGAGAATGCTATGAATGTTAAGGGTGTATCCTCTGTTGTAGGGGGAGATAAGGATTTAGAATGTATTTTTGCAGAAACAAAATCTTCTAATTCAGACCAACATTCAATTAAGTCAGGTGGCCAAGTTCAATTGGCACTTGTTGTTAAAGATAATGAAGGTTCTTTAAGACAAACAATTTGTAAGGTTGTAGTTGAAGGTGCTCCAGCTGGAGAAGATAATATAGGTACTGCAATTGTTGATGTTGTTGCTTAATGAAATTAAAATGGTAAATAAAATAAAAAATATTAAAACATATTTACGTGCTGCAATAGTTGCTTTAGCTTTAGGAACTGCTGTTCTTGGTTTTAATAAATTTAATAAATTTCTTGATCAACAAAAATATAATAGTCTTGCTTTAAAAGAAAAAACAAAAGTTGATTCTTTACTAAAAGAAGGTAAGATAAATAAAGATATAATAAAAGAAAATGTAAATTTAATGTCAAGAGTTATCAATGATTTGCAATGGATGGATAGAGGGATAGCCCTTATTGAAGAGGATGAAACTGAAAAAGGAATAGGCAAAAGTGGCTCAGCAAGGTTAATTAGCCTGATAACAATGTTAGAACATATTAAATATGATGTAGGGCTCATAAACCCAAGAATATTTGATACAAAAAATCTTTATGCTAGAATTGGACAGTTCGAAAAAGCATTAAGAGAATTAGAGAATTAAGACTGCGTCGCTTTAAAGGGGTGAGGGGAATATTCCCATCTATAATCCTATTTTATCAGCTGTTTCACGTGCTAATGTTGCATGTTTCTTTGCATCATCATACTTTCCTTTTTCTAAATCTTTTTCAGCCTGCGCAAGCATATCACGAGCCATTTCATAATTTATTTTCTCAGAATCAATGAAAGTATTATTTGCATCGCTCTTATCTGCTTTTAACTTTAAACTTCTACTAATCCCTATAAGTTGTTCTTTAACACTCTTTACTATTTCTGCAGCTTCAACTTTTCCAGAATCTTCTTTTTTTTCTTTCTGAATATTAGATATCTCTTTAGTTGCCCCGCCTGTTAATAATGATGGTTTTTCTTCAACCTTCGTTTCTTCCTGCACTTTATCATCAGAATAATATTCTTCTAAATTAAAATTCTCTTCTGTTTGATTTGTTTTTTCTTCAGAAACATGCGTACAACCAACTACAAACAAAATTATTATTAATATTATTTTAATATTCACGAAAATACTTAATGAATAACTCTTATTTAAATTCTATGCTAGTTATGTCTATAATAGTATGAAACTCGGAAAAAAATCAGATAGTTTTATAAATGAAATATAAAATAAAATAGATAAGTTAAATTCCTTTCATTAAAGGTAATAAGGGAGGTCGTTTATAATGGGAGTTGATAAAAATGTATTATTGGTTTCATCCGTTGGCGTTGTCGCTGTATTAGGATTAGTTGTTCTTATGTTAGGTGGTGGAGGTACCACTGGTAATTCAATTGAAACAACTGCTTTAAGGACACAGTTAGCTGAAACTTGGGCAGATAGTTATTATCATGGTGATTTAAATTTAGCTCAACAAATAGCTGAATGTGTTATTCCTAGACCAAACAACTATAATGCTGAATATGGTAAGACGGCTGCAGGAGATAGATCTGTTACAAGACACACTAGAGAAGAATGTGAAGTACAGATTTTAGGAGCTCCATTTACTGTTCAAGCACCTCAAGAAGATGTTGGTGTTGCAAATAGAGAACTAGTAGCTAAATATCAAGCTGCTGATAATCCTGTATTATCCAGAAGTGTACAAAGTGATATTGAAAATTGCGTAAATGCACGTACAAGATTAGGCCTTAGTGAAGCTAAAGCAAGAGATTATTGTACTTGTCTGCAATCAACTAGTGATAAATCAAAAGAGTTTTGTTATCAAGCAGCAAGTTTGACTGCAGCAAATATAGCATTACTTGAAGGTCAACCTGCTGAAGCAGGAAGAGCAGTTCCTGGTAGAAGTTATGTTGGACAGAAAAGTTTCTTCCCAACAGGAAATATAGTGAACTTAAATGTTCAATGTATGAGCAAACCTCAATATGTACAGGCTTATCCAGAAGAAAATATAAGAGATATATTCTGCAGATGTAAAACAGCCACAAAAGATGGAGAATGTGATATGGTTGCTAAGACTGTAACCCCAAAACAAATTGAAGGATTCAACTCTTGTATGCAGAAATTTAAGGATTCAGAGTTTGCAACTGCATCCACAGAATTGAAACATGCATGGAAAGAGTGTAGTGCTGAACAAGGATTTTATGCTAGAAACTAAAATCCTTTATTTTTTAATTTTTAACTAAGGGAGGTAAATGAAATGGGTGAAGTTGATAAAAATGTTCTTGTAGTTTCTGTAGTAGGAATCGTTGCTGTTTTTGGCTTTTTGGTATATTTATCCACTCCTGGAGCAACAGGAAATGCAACATCCAATCAAAGCGATTATCAATCTTGCTTGAAAAGTGGAAGTTTAGCATTTTGTATGTGTGATATTTCAAGAGAAAGAGCAGAGACATGCGCAGGTGTGAAAACTAAAGACGATACTGCTTTTAGAACATGCGTTGATTCTAGAGAAAAAAGACCAGTTGATTCTGAAATTGCAAAAGTCAACCAAGTTAGAAGCGATTGGAGATTTTGTAAAGACAAATTAGGTCTTTAAATTCTTTTTTTTATTTCCGATATATTTATAAACTAGTTTCTAAATTAATTAATTATCATATTTAGGAGGGATTAATATGGGTAAAGAGGTTGACAAAAATGTTTTTATTGTTTCTGTGCTAGGTATCGTAGCTGTGTTTGGTATTCTCGCTTATATGAATGCAGATGTAACAGCAATGGCTAGTAAAAAGGTTTTACCTGAATATACTTCTTTACAAAGAGATTTAAGTTGTGTAAATAATAAAGCTTTTGTAAATGAATTTGGTGCAGATTCTGATGTATTAAAGGCATTTTGTAAATGCAAAGAAGCTCATCCTAATAATCTGCAGGAGTGTAGAACAAATGCAAAGAGTGCAATGGAAGGAACTGCAATGGCAGGAAGAGTTGTTCCATTAGAAGGAAGAGATGAATTATATTACTTATGTAAAAAAGCTTGGGGTGGAGATATTGGAACATGTAGCATACTTAAAGATACTTCCTTTGATATAACTGGGCTTGAGAAATGCGTAGAGGCAAGAAAAAGAAACTTAGTTGAAACACAAAATGGAGAATTAGCAAAATCTCAAAGAAAGGTACAGGTGAATGAAAGAGCATTTGCTGAGTGTGCAATTGAATTAGAATTGGCTGAAAGAATAAGTGCATTCCAAAATGCATAAATATTATTTTTTCTTTTTATTTGAAAAATGGTGAATAATAAATTAATGTATGCTGGTATTGGACTAATTATGATAATTGGGGGATTGTCTTTCTTTTTAATTCCAGACACTCAAAGTCCAACAACAGGTGCTTTGTATAGCAGTTACAACTTATGCTCTACAGAAAAGAAGGATCTAAACAATGGAGATATCTTCTGCAGATGTAAATTTGCAAAAATACATGATTTAAATGAATGTAAAGATTTTACACAAGGAATATGGAAAAGGGAGGATTATGACCTTTGCATGAAAGAAAAATTTGAATGGCTTGATCAAGGAAACTTCCCTAAATGCTGGGAACTGCTCAAAAAACAATAAGCTTTTTAAATAGTTTCGGTTTCTCAGATTATTAAAAAATGGCAGGAATGTACGATAAGACAGTTAGTGATGGAATTAAGGCTACTGCTGAGAAGCTTAAATCCGATATATCCATGCCAGAATGGGCTAAATACGTTAAAACAGGTACTTCAAGACAAAGAAAACCACTTCAGTTAGATTGGTGGTACTTAAGGGCTGCTTCTGTTTTAAGACAGATTTCGCTTAAAGGACCTATTGGTGTTTCAAAATTAAGAACTAAATATGGTGGAAGAAAGAATAGAGGACATAAACCTCAGAAGTTCTTTAAAGGGGGAGGAAAGATAATAAGAGATCTTTTGCAGCAATTTGAAAAACAAGGTTATGTTACTTATAAGAAAGATGGAGTTCACAAAGGAAGAATAATAACTGGAAAAGCACAATCTTTGTTAAATAAAAAATGAGCAGATTTAAAAAACTTGGTTTAAAGAAAAGACTAGCTAAAGCGACAGGAAGAACTAAGTGGGCACCGATATGGATAATTCCTAGAATATTTGGAAAACCAAAAAAAATTCACCCATCTAGATTCTCAAAGAAAAGAAGATGGAGAAAAGATAAAACTGAGGCTTAAATATGGTTGACGAAAAAAGATATGTTATCCCATTAAGGAAAGAATTCATTAAATCACCTAGATACAAGAGAGTAAAAAGAGCTGTATCTGCGGTTAGACATTATGTTTCTAAACATATGAAAGTTCAAGATGTGAAAATAGGAACTAATCTTAATTTAAAATTATGGGCAAGGGGAAGCAAGAAACCTCCTGCAAGAGTTGAAGTTCATGCTATTAAAGAGGATGATTATGCTAGAGTTGAATTATTAGGATTTGATTTTGAAAAGAAGGTTGAGAAATCAAAGAAAGAAGAGCACAAACATGAAGAACATAAGCTTGAAGAGAAGGTTCAAGAAAGCAAAGAAGAACTAGCTAAAGAAGGAATGGTTGAAGAACATAAACATGCTTCTGAAAAACCAGCTATGGAAATAAGAGATGCTGAAGCCCAGCAGAAAATAAAGAGAGTTACTGCTTCTAGAAAAGATTTAGGACATAATCCTGCAAAAGAAGCAAAAGATAGCAGAAAAAGAACCAGCACTAATAAGAAGAAAACAGGATAAATATTTTATATAAATCTTTTTAAAGTTCTATTAATTTGAAATTTCTATGAAACTTATAGGTGATTTTCATATTCATGGACCTTATGCACAAGCTTGCAGTAGAAATACTACTTTAAAATTACTAGAGGATAATGCAAAGATTAAAGGTTTAAATATTCTTGGAACTGGAGACTGTTTGCATCCTAAATGGTTTCAAGATATCAAAAATAATCTTAATGAAGATGAAAAAGGCATTCTTTGGAGTAAAAATAAATTTCCTTTCATATGGCAGACTGAAATTTGTTTAATGTATACACACAATAAAAAAGGTAGAAGGGTGCATTATGTTCTCTTATTTCCAAATAAAGATGTTGTTGAACAGGTTAGAGATGCGTTTCTTAAAATAGGAAGATTGGATTATGATGGTAGACCTATTTTTGGAATACAGAGCATTGAACTTGTTGAAATGATGCGTTCTATTTCAGAAGATATTGAAATTATCCCTGCACATGCATGGACTTCGTGGATGAGTATTTTTGGATCTAAATCTGGATATGATTCTGTTGAAGAATGTTTTGAAGATAAAGCAAAACATATTCATGCAATTGAAACTGGCATGAGTAGCGACCCGGCAATGAATAGAAGAGTTTCTAAACTTGATAAATATAATTTAGTTTCTTTTTCTGATCCACATTCATATCACCCTTACAGGTTAGGTAGAGAAGCAACTACTTTCAATATTAAAAATATTGAATTTAAATCTATACTAAATGCCATCAGAACTGGAGATGGTTTAACTGGGACTATTGAAGTTAATCCAGAATATGGGAAATATCATGTAGATGGGCATAGAGCCTGTAATGTTTGTTTGAATTATGGTGAATCTAAAAAATTAAAAGGAATTTGTCCTAAATGTAATAAACCTTTAACTTTAGGTGTTGAATATAGAGTTGAAGAACTTGCTGACAGAAAAGAACCTAAAAATGTTCCTTATTTTGTAAGTATAATTCCTCTTACAGAATTAATATGTGCTGTTTATGAGATCAAACAACTACAATCTAAAAAGGTTACTGAAATTTATCATCAATTAATTGTTAAGTTTGGAAGTGAGTATAATGTCTTACTTCAAGCTGAGGAAAAAGAATTGAATAAAGTAATTCATCCTAAATTGACTAAATTAATTCTCAATAATAGAGAAGGTAAACTTCAAATTAATCCTGGATATGATGGAGTTTACGGAGAAATAGTATTGAAACCAGAAGATAAAATGGGTGTACAGAAAACTTTAATCTAACCAATGTAATTTGTTGTTTCTTCACCTTTGTTAATTCTTCCTTCTTGTAGTGCTGTAATCTGATCTAACTTTTGTTTTAGTTCAGACTCTATGTATTTTATCTCTTTATCAAGATCCTTAATCTTTAATCCAAGACTGTAATTCTTATCTAGAAACTTTAAGATTGCTCTCGCACCTTTGATTCCAAGATAATTAGGATGATTATATGTTTCTGCAAGAAGAATTGCACCAGGAATTTTCCTTTCTTTTCCTAAACCAACTAATACACCTGAAACTCCCATTATAGGACCAACAAAACCATAGGCTTTATTAATTCCTTTATACTTTACTTCCTGCTTCTTATCAGAAATCACATAATAAAGTTTGGGTTCTTCTGGAATATCATTAAGACCTATTCCACCTAATGTAACTATTTCAGTTATCTTATTTTTCTTGAATATATTAAGAATATTATCACAGAACTCGTAACATTCTACTTCTGTTAAAGGCTGAACATCCCCTGATAAAAATAATAAGTCTTTGCCCTTTATTTTCTTATGATAAATACCCATCTTTGGCAATTCTACCATATTTTTTTCATTAATAAAAACACAGTTAGGAAATGAATAAGATGAAATCTCATAAACTTTCTTTGCACCTAAAGACTCTATCATAAAATCTAAAGCTATCTTCCCAACATTACCCATGCCCGGCAGACCTTCAATCAAGATAGTTGCCTTTGGATTTATCTTCATTAATTGTTTGAATACCCACTTTTGTTCCATGAGAATAATGTAAGTGAATAGATTTTATATGCTTTATGCTTGATTTTCCGAAATTCTTTCGGATTTTATACTATCCTTATATTTTAGTCTGTATTCTGAATATTTGTCAGTTAAACTAAATTTTGCTGGTTTTGTTGAAATTGTTTTTGTACCACATTCACAAGTTTCTTCAAGAAGATATTTCTTACAATTTGTACAATATAAAATTTGTCTAGTTTGCAACTTTCTCAAACGCCCCTTCACCGTTTAAACTTTTAATACTTTCTATAATTAGATTCGTCGCTTCATTAAGGTGTTTTTCTGCTGATTTAAAATCTGTTGAAATAACATCTACCTTGTATCTAGGGGCTCCTAAATAAGTAATTTTTATCTTTTTATCATTAACTTTTAAAATTGATTTCTTAATATCTTCGATTCCGTTAGGAGTTGTTGATTTTAATGTCAATATTCCTGAAATTGTAACTTCTGGGGTTGAAATCTTATCTTTGATGATATTGATTAATGTTTCCTTTGTTTTTTTATCTAAATTGAATTGATCTAAAGGTGATTCTCCTTTAACAACAATGTCAAGAAAGAAGTTATGCAATGAACCATAATTTTCAATTGCTTTTAATCCAATTAAATCATACATGGATTTTAAATCTTTCTTTAGATTCTTTCCCATAAACTCAAGCAATTTTTCTGATTTCTCTTCCTGTTTGTCTTCCGTAATCTTGTGAAGCATTTCCGATTTTCCAACCCTACGCAAAGAAAGATCAATGTTATGCTGCTTTTCATCCATCCTTAAAACCTTACAAACTATACGCTTTTTCTCTCTTACAAAATCTCTGAGGTTTCTAATTCTACCAGGAGCAATCTCAGAAATGTGAATCATACCTTCAAGGTTTTCATAATCATCTATATCTACAAACACAGAATGAAAAAGAATTTTCTTAACAGTACATAAAACAATGTCCCCTACTTCAGGCAATCCTTTTTTTTTATAAAACATGTTTAGTTAATTACCTCAAGAACTTGACCATGAAACTTTGATTTTCCACCTGTAGGTTCAGCTAGAACTTCTTTTTCGCATACAAGGCAAGTTACTTTAGTAGTTACATTACTAAATATATTCTGTTCGTTATTACACTTAGGACATTTTATTCTTACAAATTTTGATTTACTTTCTAATATTTTTTTCATTTTTCTTTGAACTCCACTTTCTTTGCTCTTATACCATGTGTCTGGTTTGTTGATTTTCCACATACAGAACATTTGTATCTTAATAATGTTTTTTTTGATATTTTTGCACCAGTTCTTTTGAACTTACTTATGGCTGGTCTTGAACCCCATTTACCTTTGTTACCATAACCAACACCCAATCCTCTTTTCTTACCTCTTTGCAAAGATCCTTTCTTTAATGATCCTCTTTTACCTGCTGATTTATATTGATCTGTTTTTTGTTCTGTGGCTTTCCTACAAAACTTACAATACTTTTTTGTTATTTTCGGACGTTTCATTTATAGTTCCTCTGCGAGCTGCTTTATTATTAATATTTCTGCTGATTTTAAAGGCAAATTGGCAATTTCATTGTCTTCAAATGGACCGTAAACCTTTAAATCCTCAGCCACAAAGCTTGGCACTGGCGTTTTAAGCAGCACCATCTTGTTTTGGTCTTTCTGAAGAGTTTTTATAACTTTTGGTTTTTCTGTCAGCTCTGGAATCTTGGCTTCTAAAAGATTATGAAGTATATTTTCCCTCAATCTTGTTAAAACAGCTGTTAACTCATCAAATAATGACTTTTCTTCTTCTAGCAAAACCTCGGGGTCGTGGACCTTTGAGCCTGTCCTAGCTGAAAATAATGCAAGCTGGATTATCTTTACTTCTCTTCGGTCATATAATTCTTTTAAGATCTTTTGCGTGTTTTCAATCTGTAACCTTGTTTTCTGAGTTTCTTGTAAGGAGAAGATACTTTTCTTTTCCTCTTGTGATCTTAAGATTAATGTTTTTTCCTGTAAGTATTTTGTAACATCTTTAAAGAATGTATTTGATAGTTTCTGAATCTCATCTCTATATTTTTCTGTTCTTAGTGTTTCGTAGATTGTGTCATATGTTATGATGATATCCTTTTCCTGCATACATATTTAGAAGTTTAATTGCTTTTTATTGATTGTGTAATTCTAGTTTTATGATTGAAAACCAACTTTTATAAGAACTTCCTTCCCTAACATCTTACCTAAAATACCATTCTTAGATTCTTTTTCTGTAAATCTTGTTGTAGAGTCTTTCTGCTTACCATACCATAATAGTGGAACTGGATCTGCAGAGTGTGATTTTAATGAACATGGTGTTGAATGATCTCCTGTTAATACAAATTCTAAGTCCTTTACTTTATGCAAAAACTTGAATAATTTTTTGTCTAATATTTCTATCATCTTTACTTTGTCTAGTGGTCTGCCGTCATGACCTGGAATGTCTGTCTGCTTTATGTGAATATAATAATATTTAAATAATGGTTTCTTAAGATTTCTTTTTACCTCTTTTATTTCCTGTTTTAAACACCTGTATAAATGTTTGTATACATTTGTTGATTTTAAATCGTGGTATTTAAATTTAAGCAGTATCATCCCTGAGAGTTTTGATAAACCTATTTCTAATGGCATTCCTGCAACAGCTGCCCAGTCTTTCTTTTTTGGAAAATCAGGAAGTTTCGTACCTGCATCACGTACAGTTATAAAATTTGCTGGGAGAAGACTTTTTTTAATTCTTTTTTTATTTATTTCATGTTCTTTCAATACCAAATAAGATCTTTTTACAAACTTATTTATGACTTCTGCTGTTTTTTCACTTAATTTATTCTTATCTAATGGAACACACTTTAAAGAGGTAGTCTTTTTTGCAACACCAAATGTCCCTTCTTTCTTATATTCTGGATCTACATTTGATATATTTTCAGAGAATTTTCCTTTCAATATCAATACTGCCCTGTGCTGTTCTGTTTCTATAAACTTAAAAGGAACACCTATTTTTACTTTCTTATTTATTTCGTCAGCTAATATTTGCGCTTCTTTTGTAGTCAAATTTCTGCCCGCTCTTCTGTCAATTAGTTTGTTTCCTATTAATGTGGAAAAGTTGGCCCTGAAAGCTAAATAATCTCCCCCTAATTTAACATCAGCACCAAAAGCCTCTAATGGACCACGGCCTGTATAGGATTTGTAAGGATCATAGCCTAATAATGCTGTGACTGCAACATCACTTTCCGGAGCTACTTTGGGAGAAACAGAAAAGACATAACCTTGGCAACCTTCTTTTGTAAATTTGTCTAAATATTTGGTCTTGGCAGCTTCTAATGGTGTTTTACCTTTTAATTCCTCACATGGCAAATCCCCTATACCATCCAAAACTATTAGTAATTTTACCATAAGTATGTTTTAAATCTTTTTCGTATTTAAACATTGTTATGATAGAGATCAAGAAAAAGCCAGAGGATTTCGTAGTTGAAGAAATAATTGACCTGAAAGAGGCTAAAGGGGACTATCTTTATGTAAAAATGAAAAAGGTGAACTGGAATACAGTTGATGTTGCAAACGAGATTGTAAAAAGACTTAAAATCCCAAGAAAATATATTGGATTTGCAGGAAATAAGGATAGGAATGCTATAACTACACAATATATTTCAATAAGGAATGGTAATATTGAAGAGATTAAACGGTTGAGTATTAGAGATGTAAAACTTGAACCTTTGTTTTATGGTGAAAAACCAATATCTATAGGTGCGTTGATTGGAAATAAATTTAGGATAAAGATTGACTGTAAGGTTCCTAATGTTGATTTTATTGAAAATTATTTTGGAGAACAAAGATTTTCTGAGAATAATGCAGAAATAGGAAAAAGTATTATTAAGAAGGATTTCAAAAGGGCCTGTGAATTAATAGATGATAATAAAGTTAGTTTCCATATTAAAGAAAATAAAAATGATTATATAGGTGCATTAAGAAGATTAGATAAGAATTTATTAACCCTCTTTGTTAATGCTTACCAATCATATCTTTTTAATATTGTACTTGCTAAATACTTGAAGGATAATTATAAAGGTTGTAAGGTAAATAATAATCTTGTGTTTATTGATAAGATTAAGAAAAATATTCAGATTCCTCTGGTTTCATTTGATACTGAATTTGATAAAGAAATAAAGGAGATATATGCTAAACTGATGGAAAATGAAGGGGTGAAGTTTGAAGATTTTATTATAAAACAGCTGCCAGAGGTAATGTCTATAAATACTGTTAGAGATGCATTTGTTAATGTTGATGATTTTATACAAGAAGGAGACTATATTGAGTTTAAACTACCTAAGGGAAGCTATGCAACTACATTAATAAAGAAATTAGAAACTTTTTTATAGGTATGATAGGCCACCAAAGGTATGGCAGATTTTAGAGATCTTCTAGTAAAGGCATATCAAGCTATTAAA
>CAZTRI010000001.1:0-10337 GCA_964616675.1 Candidatus Woesearchaeota archaeon | reverse complement strand
ATCTTTCAGAGAAACATCGAATGCCATATTCTCAAGAATCTCTTTTGCCTTAATAGCAGCAATAGAATAACCTTTAGTAATTACAGTAGGATGTATTTCTCTGTCTAAAAGCTGTTCAGCATTCTTCAATAATTCACCTGCAAAAACAACTGCAGTTGTAGTTCCATCACCGACCTCATTTTCCTGAGTTTTAGCAACCTCAACAATCATTTTAGCAGCAGGGTGTTCTATCTGCATCTGCTCAAGTATAGTTACACCATCATTGGTAACAATAATATCACCCATAGAATCAACAAGCATTTTATCCATTCCCTTAGGACCTAAAGTGGTTCTTACAGTTTCAGCAACAAGCTTAGCTGCCATAATATTGTTCCTTTGGGCATCTCTACCAGTAGTCCTTTGGCTGTCTGGATTTATAATATATATAGGCTGTTGATTTGTCATTTTAATTCCCCCTAAAAGGCTAAATAACCTAAGTTTAAATTGAGATACTACAAAAATATATAAAGATTATGAAACTTATAGGCTTAATTACTTTTACTACTATAACGTAATATTTATAAAACTTTGTGCCCTTCTAAAAGCTATGTCTAATATAAACTATGATCCAAAAGCCTCAAGAGAAGAGAGGGCGTATGCCATAATGGCTATGGGTAATCAAGGAGGGGATGATAGACTAGAAACTTTGCAAGGATTTCTTAAAGATGAGGATCAGTACATTAGAAGTGCTACAGCCCTGGCATTAGGCCATTTCGATGATAGTAATAATCCAGTAGTGAGAGATAGGAGAATATACAATCTTCTTGAAAGCATACTTTCCGACCCAGAACAATTAGTAAGGTCAGACGCTGTACTTGCTTTAGGTGAGTCAGGTGATTCAAGGGCTTTGTTCACATTAGTAAATTACTATGATGGAGCTAATACAGCAATAAAAGAAAGAGTTCTTCTTGCAATGTATAATCTTCATGACCCTCGTTCAGTAGAATTCTTAGATGAAGTAATGAAAAGAGAGGGAAACAACAATGTCCTAGTTCAACTAGCTCAAAGAGCAAGAGCAAAAATAAATGAGACAGTAAGATTTTATTATACTTACCATGGTGATGAAGAAACTAGACTTGAAGCTGAAAAAGCAAGTGGAATGACAGCAGTAAATTCATATGAGGATATTGAAAAGATGTCAGCTATACTTGAAGAAGACCTAAAGTATCCTCATTTCAAACCGCAGACATATGTAGTAACAGATGATGGATCTTTTGTTTTAGGTGGTTATAGGAATGAGCACGTTGAAGTTGCAAAAGGTGGTGCTGTTATTACTGCAGGTGAAGCTGGTTTTGTTAAAAACGAACAAGGTATCTGGGAAATTACCTACTTAAATAATCGTTCAAATGGTTATTATCCAGCTAAAGGGACTTATCCTTTTGTAAGAAGAGCATTGGAAAAAACTGGGGTAACATTTCCAGAAGAATTCACAAAAACATTTCCAGAAGAAGGTTATTTCACAGAGGAATTTTTATGTAGTAAACCATTATTCAAATTCAGGACTCAGGAATTAGGAACTCGATAAGTTCATCACCATCTATCTTTCCCTGTAAATATCTTTTGTAAATTTCAAATACCCTATGATGTCCAGTTGAAATTATTATTTGTGATCCTGGATAATTAAAATCATCATGTTTTCGAAAATCTCTTCTGCCAGATATAGGATCCTCATTATTATATTTCATAAGTTTCTCATTAGATAATTTTGAGATCATTTCAGCTTGTTGTGGATTTAAAGGATGCCTTGTTTCTAAAGTTACCGGATTCAATTCCTTCACATATACATAAAATTTATTTAGATACTTATGTAGAGGTAAATTTACCAAGTGTTCATTGCCCTTGCCTACGATAGAAACTTTTCCCTCAATTGTATGTTTCCATTTATCTAGTAAACCTATAACATCCTCCACTCTCCTATTTACCTCAGCTATTAATATTTCTGAAGGGAGTCTTGAGAGTGCTCTTGAAGGTTCAATTTCATAAGCTCTTAAAACCCTTCGAAGAAAATCCTCTAAACCTGCAACTTCCTTTATTAGTTTTATAATTTTAGGATTATCATTTTGTCCTTTTACAAGTAAATCTAATAAACTTAACAAATTTTTCACATGTTTCTTATTATCACTAGTCCAGAACTCATGCTGATTTGGATCTAATTCATTAAGTCTTAAATTGTACTCTAATTGTTTTATTTGGTCAATTACCTCTTCAACAATATATAATAAAGTATTTTCCACACTAAAAAAATTAGATTAAAGGTATAAAAACCTTTTTATATGCAAACAATCATTTCAGGACTTATGGGATTAGGCTTTAACAATCCAGCAGGACTAGCAGCACTTCTCTTAATTATACCTTTAATTATTTTATATTTAATCAGGCCAAAATCAAAAAAGTTAGAAATCCCATCCTTAATGTTCATAAATAAAACTTATCAGAAAATAAAACAATATTCATTCTTAAGAAGAATATTAAGAGATTTGCTTTTCCTTTTACAATTATTAATCTTATTATCTTTGCTATTAACAGTAGCAGAACCTTGGTTTGAAGTTAGTGAAGATACAATTAAAGATCATTCAACAATAGTTCTGGATGTTTCAGCAAGTATGAATACAATAGAAGAAGGTACAACAAGGTTTGAATTAGCAAGAGAAAAAGCAATAAATTATCTAGGTCAAAAAAACACAATAATATTAGTACAAAATAAACCTATTATAGCATTAAAAGATGTTTCAAAATCACAAGCTGAAAAACTTCTTGAGAATCTCAAACCAAGTGATACAGAATCAAAAATTGGAGATGCAATGATTTTAGCAGGGGAAATAACACCAGAAGCAGGAAAAGTTATAGTAATAAGTGATTTCATTAATACACAAGGGACACAGCCGTTAACAGCAAAAGAAGTTCTAGAATCAAAAAACATTCCAATTAAATTAATAAATGTCGGAAGCGCAAATAAAAAAAACTTCGCAATAATTGATGCAAAGATAGAAAGTGATGTGACAAAATTATTTTTAAAGAATTACAATAAAGATAAAGAAAAATTAGAATTACAAATAAACGATAAAGCATATGATTTAGATGTTGAGGGGAATTCAATTGAATCTTACTCATTTAACACTCAAAAAGGGATAACAAAAGTTTCGATTAATAACGAAGATGACATGCCCCAAGATAATGTGGCATTCATTAGTGTTCCAGAAGATAATACAATTAACGTACTATTGGTAACTAATCTTAAATCAAAGTTTTTAGAATCTGCAATAACATCAGCAGATGACATTAACGTAGAAATTGCAGAACCACCTATACTTCCAAAGAAGGACTATGATGTTTACATATTTTATGGTGTACAGCCAGAAAACATACTAGCAGGTACATTTGAAGAATTATTAAAGAAAGTTGAAAATGGAGAAACATCAGTAATTATACATGCACAAAAAGACATCCAGAAAATAGACTATGGTGCTTTATTACCTGTAAAAATAAAATCACTAATTAAAAATACTGCAATCTTCCAGCCAGACCAGTTAATGTTATTTACCAAAGATATTAACTTTGGACAATCAGAATCATTCTTTGCAACAGAACCTAAGAAAGGGGTGAAAACATTAGTTTCTTATGACAAAAATCCAATAATATCCATGATACAGTTAAACAAAGGTTATTTACTTTACTATGGGATTCTTGAAGAAGACAGTGACTTTAAATTAGCTCCAGAGTATCCAATCTTCTGGACCAAAGCAATAAGATACTTATCAAACAAAAAACAAATTAAAGATTTAAACCTAAGAACAGGTGCTTCATTATCATCTATAAAAGAAGAAGTTATCTTAGATAGGATAGGAACCTATAATTTAGGAAAAAGTACATTAAGCTTAAATTTATTCAATGAGCAGGAATCAAATATAAATATAGAACAAACTACAGAAAGAAAAATAGAAAATTTTGCGTTAGAAAAAACAAAAGAAAAAATAAAGAAGGAAATCACAGAAACAATGTTATGGCTGGCATTATTAATACTAATAGGAGAATTAATCTATTCAAAATGGAGAGGTGAATTTTAGTGGGAATCTTAAATAATTTAATACATCCTGAATATCTTTTGTTAATCATACCTTTAGTTCTTGGTACAATCTGGATATTAAAAAAAAGATTTGTAGATTTAAAGAATGAAGAAAAAGAAGTGAAAGTTCACAGAGCAAAAGTAAAATCTTTAGTATTCATAACCAGAATCACGGCATTTATATTATTGATAATTGGACTTGCAGGACCTTTCATAAGCGATCATGAATTCATTCAAGGTGATCCAAGGGTCAAAATACTTATCGATGATTCCCAATCCTTTTCTATATTTGACAAAAAGGAAGTAAATGATTTCATAAAGAAAGTTGAAGATTATATTCCAGTAGAACAGGCCTCAATAGCATTTGGAGATAAATCTCCGATAGGAGATGGTATATTAAATAACTTAAAGGAACAAGAAAACATTTTACTTATCTCAGACGGGCATAACAATTTTGGTTCTGATTTGACTGATGTTGGGATTTATGCTGCATCGATCAACTCAACAGTAAGTTATTTAGATTTAAAACCAAAAGAGACAGATTATAGTATTAGGATAGAAGGACCGGAAAAAACCACAGCAAATGTAGAAAACACATTCAAAATCTTGATTGATAAAGCAGGTAAAAAAGATCCATTAAAAGTTATACTAAAAATAGATGATACAACTAAATTTGAGAAAGAAACAGATGAAGATGAGATTCAATTTGATCAAAGTTTTACTAGTGGCTATCACAAAATAGAAGCATCCATAGCTGAAGAAGATCATTTCAAAGAAAATAATATATTCTACAAGACAATTAAGGTAGTTCCTAAACCTAAGGTAGCGTTAATAACAGAAAGAAAAACAGATCTTGAAACTTTATTATCACCTTTATATGATCTTTCAACATTCTCAGCAATACCTAACGATCTAAGTCCTTACACATCAATAATAGTCAATGACATCAAAGCAGAGACACTAAGACCATACACATCTGAGTTAACAAACTTCGTAGCTGAAGGAAATGGTATGGCAGTGGTAGGTGGACAAAATTCATATGATTTATCAGATTATAAAGGTTCATTATTTGAACAGATACTTCCAGTATATGTTGCACAAGCAGGAAGAAAAGAAGGGAACAACAACATAGTAATAATCATAGATATATCTAAAAGTACATCTGCTAAATTTGGTGAAGATTCTGTAGTAGATGTAGAAAAAGCAATTGCATTAGATATACTAAAAGGAATTAACCCTATGAGTAACGTAGGTGTTCTAGCATTCAATACACAATATTATGTTGTAGGTGAAATGAAATCATTAGCAGAACATTCACAGGAATTAGTAGATAAGATATCAAAACTAAGAGATATAGGTGGTACAAGAATTTATGTTGCACTTCCGATAGCGACTGAAATGTTAAAGAATCAGGCAGGTTCAAAAAATATTATTTTAATCACAGATGGTAAAACAGAAGGTTATGATGAAACATTAGCTGCAACACACAGAGCAGAACAGGCAGGTATAAGAGTATTCACAGTCGGACTTGGTAAAATGCCTAATGTGGATTTACTTAAATTAGTTTCAGAACTTGGTAATGGTGCATTCTACAAACCTGAAGAAAGACAAGGATTAGAAGTTCTATTTGGAGATCCAAAAAAAGCAAAGAGAAATAGTGAAGGGGGATTTAATATTGCAGTTGTAAATAAAAATCACTTTATTACAGAAGACTTAGAAACAAAAGGAACAGTTTTCGGATTCAACACTGTAGTTCCAAAATCAAGTGCTAAATTATTAATAACAACAGACACAGGAGATCCAATATTATCTGTATGGAGATATGGATTAGGGAGAGTAGCTAGTATTTCAACTGATGATGGTACACAGTATGCGGCTTCATTATTAAACAAAGGTAATTCAAAGTTATGGACAAGAATAGTTAACTGGGCTAATGGAGATCCTGAAAGAAAGAATCCAACATATGTTTCCATACAAGATGCAAGGTTAAACGAACCAACAATAATAGAAGTCAAATCACCTACAGTTCCCTCTTCAGAAGAATTTTCATTCACAAAAATCCAGGAAGAAATATACCAGACTAATTTAATTCCAGACAAAGTTGGTTTTGATACTAAACTAGGAGCATTATATGCAACAAACAACAAAAAAGAACTTGAAAGAGTTGGACTTAGTCCTGTTCTAGATGAATTAGCAGGAATGACAGACGGAAGATCATTCAAAACAGAAGATGTAGAAAAGATAGTTGAATTCATGAAAACAAAATCAACAAGAATTGTATTCAAGCAGAAAAGTTACGCATGGTTATTTGCGATTCTAGCGGCAATTGCATTCTTAATAGAAGTATGTATTAGAAGGATATATAGTAATAAAGAATTATTGAAAATATTTAGAAAAGAAAACTAAAATGCTAAAGCAAATTTCTCAATTACTTTAGGATCATATTTTTTCCCGCGTGCATCTAAATATTCAGCAAATTTCTCAACAAAATAAGTATCAGGTTTTTCTCGATCATATTCAGTCATTCTATATTCACAAAACAAAATTTCACTATCAGCATAATAACTATGCATTATTCCTGGAGAGACCAATATTTCGCTAAAAGGGACAACAACCTGTTCCTCTAAAGCTAAACCGTCGCAAAACCTAACCTTCATTGTACCATGAAGATGCAACATAATTTCAGGTCTCTTTGAAGGATCAGATCCAGTATGAAAATGACGACCAGAAACAGTTCCACCATTTCTTTCACAAAAAGTCACCTGTCTTCCCGGTCTTCCCTTACACCATTCATAGGTCATACCTCTATGATCTTTGGGATCAGCAGGTAGCATAGGTCTAATAATAACTCCTTCCATAAAATTAGTAATAGAGAAAGCTATATAAATATTCTCCTTTAATTTAATACTTATGTCATTCATAGATCAAAACGCTAACTTCGGTTTAATCGTACTTATTGGCATTCTAGCAATCTCTTTAGTCACAATTACATTATATTATCAGGATAAATTCCAAGATATTAACGGTCAATTAACAAAGAAAATGGATGAGCTAAATTCAACAGCCCAGGAATTAGGTACAGCAAAAGCAACATTAGAAAAGACAGCAAAAGATCTTGGGATAAAAGCAGTAAGGGAAGAGGATCTGAGTGGTAGATTTTTAGAAAAGAAAGGGGAAGCAGAACAGCTTGGTCAAAAAGCATCCGAATTGGAAGAAACAAATAAAAGATTAAGTGAAGATTTAAAAAATAAAGAAAGTGAAATTTCCGATCTAAAATCAAGTGTAGCATCCAAACAAAGTAGAATAGACGAACTTAATACAAAAATTGACGATCTTAAAAAACAACTAGGACAATGAAAATTATAGAACAAGCATTAAGAGAATTAAAACTCTCATGGCAGATAGTAACAGTGAGTTCTGTATTCATAGATATTTTATTAGTATTTGTTATCTCAGTTGGTTTAATTACATTAATAGGATCACATTGGACTTACGCGTTAATACCTACAGCAATATTTGTTTCATACAAATTCTACAAAGTAGCATTCATAAATCCATACAGAGAAGTTGAAAAAACAGCACCTCAATTAAAAGAAAAACTAAGAACTGCAGCAGATAACACAAATGCAGACAATTTCATAACTCAAGAATTAAATAAAGAAGTAGTAAATGATATTAAGAATGTTAAATCTTCTTATATGGTAGATTACAGAAACCTTTACACTAAATTAATCTCATTAGCGGTATGTTCATTTCTTGTTCTAATAATAGCTAATTTCCAATTAAATCTAGGTGGTTTCAACGCTCTAGGTTTAGCAATAAGTAATTTAGCATTTGATAATGGGCCTACAGGGAAAGTAATAGACATTCCAAATATAACTTTAGCATCAGAAGAAGGCAAGTTAGACATTTATGGGAAGACATCAGTAGCTAATCTTGACCTCAAAAAGCTGGAATTTGAGATAAACCCTTTAGATACGGAAATCAACATTCACGATATCAAGGATGTAGAACAGAAACAATTCAGTAGTCAAACAATCCCAAAAGATATATATACCACTTATGATATTGCTTATAGTGACAAGATTCCAAAAGAAAATCAGAAAATTGTCAAGAAATATTTTGATAAAATAACAAGGTGATCTAATTGGCATCAATGGAAGAAATTCAAAAGAGGTTTAAAGTAACATTCGAAGAATTAGGGAAAGTTATAGTCGGACAGGAAGAAGTTCTAAAACAAGTTCTGATAACAATTCTTTGTGATAGCAATGCATTAATTGAAAGTGTTCCTGGTTTAGCAAAAACATTAGCAGTTAAAACAATCGCAGAAATTATGGACTTAAAATTCTCAAGAATCCAGGCAACACCAGATTTACTTCCATCAGATATTACTGGTACATATATAATTGAAGAAGAAAAAGGGCAGAAGAAATTCAAATTCCAAGAAGGGCCTATATTTGCAAACATAGTACTTGTTGATGAGATTAACAGAGCAACTCCAAAAACACAATCTGCTACACTAGAAGCTATGCAGGAAAAGCAGGTCACAGTGGGGAATACTTCCTTCAAACTTCCAGAACCATTTTTCATATTGGCAACAGAAAACCCTATTGAACAGGAGGGGACCTACGCCTTGCCTGAAGCACAGTCAGACAGATTCTTACTAAAAATCTTAATGGATTATCCTTCATTCCAGGAAGAATTAGAAGTTACTAACAGATATGCAGAAGAAGTAAAGATTCCTACTTTAAGAAAAGTATTCAACAAAGAATCAATTCAATATTTACAGCAAGTTACAAGACAGATGCCTATTGCAAGAGATCTAAAAGCATATGCAGTAAAGATAGTTACAGATACCAGAACAAAGAAAAATCTAATAGAATATGGAGCATCACCAAGAGCTTCTATTGGTTTAATATTAGCAGCCAAAGCAATGGCATTAATTGAAGGGAGAAAATACGTTTCAAAGAAAGACATTGACACTATGGCATATCCAATATTAAGACATAGAATTATCCTAAACTTCGAAGCACAAAGAAATAACCTGACAACTGATGATGTGATTAAGCAATTATTGAAATAAAAAGCCTTATAAAACTTTTCTCATATAATTTAGGATATGGCAATTGATATTAGTTTCCTTAAACAGTTGGATAAATTAAGTATTCTATTAAATAAAAGAGTAGGAACTAATTTTATAGGTCACAGAAAGGCTATGGCAACAGGTAGAGGATTAGTTTTCAGTGATTATGCACGTTACACATTCGGAGATGATTTCAGAACAATAGACTGGAAAGTTTACGCCAGAACAGATAAACTTTATGTCAAAAGATATGAAGAAGAAAGAAATTTAACAGTACATATAGTTTTAGATTTTTCTGCAAGTATGAACTTTGGGGATCATATAAAGAAACATGAATATGCATCAATGTTAGGATTAGGATTTGCATATGTAGCATTAAAGAATAACGAAAAATTTGTTTTATCAACATTTTCAGAAAAGTTGGATTTTTTCAAACCATACAGGGGTGTTAAACAGATTATTGCAACATTAGATTATTTGAATAAAAAGAAACCGCAGGGACAGTCAAAATTTTATGACTCTTTAATAGCATACAAGAAATTAATAAAATCAAAATCAATGGTAATAATAATCTCTGATTTCTTCTACGATCCAGCAGAGATCCAAGCAATAGTTAGTAGATATAAAAATAATAAAATAGTTTTAATCCAAATCCTAGACGAAAAGGAAAAAGACTTGCATTTCGAAGGAGATTACGAACTTGAAGATTTAGAAACAAAATCTAGTTTAAAGACATACATAGATCCAATGTTAAGAAAGCAGTATACTGATCAGATGGATGGCCATGTTGCAAAGATTAAATATATGTGCAACCAGGTTAGAGCAGAATTCCATCAAGTTAATACAGCTCAAGACATATTTGATGTATTCTATCAGATATTAAATACTAAGAATTAAATAGCCATTTTTAGTTCTTTTATTATTTGATCAATTTCGTTTACAGCTTTTTTAATACCATTGTCATTGCTTATTTCTTTAACAAAGGGAATGAGAATAGCTCTTTCAACAGAATCAAAAAATTTTTTAACTTCTATTGGGTTTCTTTTGGAACTTGGCAGTTTAAAAATAGATTCAAATTTTTTCAATAAATCTTCAACATAATCATCTTGATTATTCACAAATCTAATAAAAGATTCAGCAATACGCCAACAA